>CAZESU010000100.1:0-7407 GCA_964515275.1 uncultured Oscillospiraceae bacterium | reverse complement strand
CCGTCGGCAATGATGGGGACGCCATACTTGTCCGCCATGGCACCGCACTGGAGGATGGCGGTGACCTGAGGCACGCCGATGCCTGCCACCACGCGGGTGGTGCAGATGGAGCCGGGGCCGATGCCCACCTTCACGCAGTCCGCGCCCGCCTTGATCAGGGCCTCGGTGGCCTCTGCGGTGGCCACGTTGCCAGCAATCAGCTGAATATCGGGGAATTTCTCCTTCACCAGACGGACGTTTCTCAGAATATTGGCGGAGTGACCGTGGGCGCTGTCCAGCACCAGCGCGTCCACCCCGGCATCGATGAGAGCGCCGGCCCGATCCAGCACGTCGGCAGTCACGCCGATGGCGGCGGCGCACAGGAGGCGGCCCTTCTCGTCCTTGGCGGAGTTGGGGTATTTCATGACTTTTTCAATGTCTTTGATGGTGATAAGGCCCTTCAGCTTATAGTCCTTATCCACAATAGGCAGCTTTTCAATGCGGTTCTTCTGCAAAATAGCTTTGGCTTCGTCCAACGTGGTGCCCTCAAGCCCGGTGATCAGGTTCTTGCTTGTCATCACCTCGTCGATACGGCGGCTCATATCGGTCTCGAACTTCATATCGCGGTTGGTGATGATGCCGATGAGCTTCCCCTCATCGTCCACGATGGGAACGCCGGAGATGCGGAACTTGCTCATCAGCGCGTCCGCGTCGCCCAGAGTATGCCCGGAGTTCAGGAAGAACGGATTGGTGATGACCCCGTTTTCGGAGCGCTTTACCAGATCCACCTGCTCGGCCTGACGGTCGATGCTCATGTTCTTGTGGATGACGCCGATGCCGCCCTCGCGGGCCACAGCGATGGCCATGCGGTACTCGGTAACGGTATCCATGGCGGCGCTCATCACCGGCACATTGAGCCGGAGCTTCCTGGTGAGCTGGGTAGACAGATCCACATCGGCAGGCAGAACATCGCTCTCTGCGGGGACCAACAGCACATCGTCAAAGGTCAGCCCCTCGCCGACGAAGCGGTCAGAATACACATTGTTAAGCTGCATATGAAATTACCCCTTCCTTGCATTTAAAATATGACCGCGACAGGGAACTTCCGCCGCGGTATTTATGAATTTTGATTATTATATCAGATTCCGCCCTGTTGTCAACACCGAATTTCACTTTTCTCCGCTTCTGGCAAAATAGAAGATGTACTGCTGGGCAAGCCCCGCATATTCGCCCAAAGCCGCCGGATCAAAGTCGGGCGGAAAGTGCTCTTTCAAGGCTCTTTTGATCCACACATCCACGGGAAAAGCCTCCATGTGGGAAAGGCCGAACAGCACCACGCAGTTTGCCACCTTCTCCCCCACGCCCTGGATCTGGAGCAGGGTCTTTTTGGCGGAGGCCGCGTCCATGGAGATCAGTTTTTCCAGCTGTATCTCCCCGGCGCAGACAGAGCGGGCGGCGCTCAGGAGATAGGGCGCCCGGTAGCCGCAGCGCAGTGGTGAAAGATCCTCCTCCGTCAGCCCGGCGAGGATCTCCGGCCCGGGGAAGGTATAGAGCCGCTGCCCTTCAAAGTCGATGAGCCGGCCGAAGCACTCGCAGAGCCGCTCTGTAATCCCTTTGATGCGTTTGATGTTGTTGCACTGGGAGAGGATGAAGGAACACAGCGTCTCCCAGGGCTCCTGTCGCAGGATGCGGATGCCCATGCCGTAGTCCACGCAGCGGTCCAGATATTCCCCGCCCCGAAAGCCCCGGCTGATGGCGCCGTAGTCCCTTGACAGGTCGAAGTAATCCCGCCACAGGTCCTCCGGCCCGTCGGAGCGGAGATAAACCCAGCCGTCCTCCGTCCGAATTTGGGCGGCAAATCCCCGCACCACGCCGGTGTATACGCCGTTTTCGTCGGCGTTCCAGCGAAAGCACTGCCCACATTCAAAGGTCTTGACAATATCCAGTTCGTGAGTCGGCGCAAGACGTATGGTCTCCACGGCGTTTCCCCCTTTTTCCGCATTATATGCCCCGCACCGCCCCTTTTCAAGCGTAAAATATGGAACAGACCTTCCCCGGAAGGGAGAAGGTCTGTTGGCTTGAATCGTCAGTTGATGTCCTTCCGGCAATACTTTCCATGTGCCGCCGCACCGATGGCTCCCAGCAGCAGGCCGACGGCCCCACAAGAGTTCCATCCATGCCGCCCTCCTCGCTGATTCTGGCCCCGTCGCAGTAGGCAAAGAGGGTCACATAGCGCAGGAACGCCGCCTTGTCGCTGATGTTCACCACGATGTTGAGAAAATACATCATGGCGGCCACACCGATGCCGATTCCCGCGCCGCCCAGCCCCATGATGTTGCCGCACTCAATGGCATAGAAGCCGGACAGCTCCCCGAAGTTCAGCCTGTCCATGCCGAAAGCGGCGGTGAAGCTGCCCATGGAGGCAAACATCTGGGAGACCTCGTCCATCTCCCCCTTCATCTCAGGGAACAGGAAGATGCAGACCATCATCAGAAAGGCGATAGCCCCGGTCAATTTCTATTATAATTTATAATGCGTTGACCGTTTTTGAGAAGACCCAAAAAATATTTTTTTGTCAGGGAACACGGTCGTTGTTGCGGTGAAAAAACGGACATGCTATAATAATTTTATATTGAAAAAAGGCGGTGGATTCATGGACTTTTTTGGCGAATATCGGAGTAAGCTCCGCTCCCCGGAGGAAGCGGTCCGGCTGGTGAAAAGCGGGGACTGGGTAGACTATGCCTCCAACATCGGCTTTCCCGTGTCACTGGACGAGGCGCTGGCCCGGCGCCGGGATGAATTGATGGGCGTAAAGGTCCGGGGCAATCTGCTGCCCGGCCCCATTCAGATTGCCGAGTGCGACCCCAACATGGAGCATTTTGTCTATCATACCTGGCACTGCTCCGGCTATGAGCGCCGGCTCTGCGACAGGGGGCAGGCCTTCTTCACGCCCATGGTTTTTCGGAATCTCGCCTGGTACTACAAAAACTTTCTGAAAGTGAATGTGGCGATGGTGTCCGTCTCCTCCATGGACCGGCACGGCTACTTTAATCTGGGCGGCTCTCTGGGTCTGTCCAAAGCCATCATCGACTGCGCGGATGTGGTCATTCTGGAGGTCAACGAGGCCATGCCCCGCATCCGGGGCGGTGCGGACGAGGTGGTGCACATCTCCCAGGCGGACTGCGTGGTGGAGGCCGGGTATCGGCCTTTGTGGGAAATGCCCTCCCCGCCCCCCAGCGACACGGACAAAGCAATCGCCGGGCACATCTTCCCCCATATCCGGGACGGCGCCACCATCCAGCTTGGCATCGGCGGCATGCCCAACGCGCTGGGCGAGCTGATCGCCGCCTCGGATCTGAAGGACCTGGGTATGCATACCGAGCTCTGTTCCGACGGGTATCTGGCCATGTTCAATGCCGGAAAGCTGACCAATCGGTGCAAGACCCTGCTCCCCGGCAAGGGGGTTTTGGGGCTGGCCATCGGCTCCAGGGAGTTTTATGACTGGGTGGACGACAATCCGGGTCTGGCGGGCTACCCCTTAAGCTATGTGAACGACCCGGCCGTCATCGCCCAAAACGATAATATGATCTCCATCAACGGCTGTCTGAATGTGGATTTGTACGGGCAGGTGTGCTCTGAGAGTGCCGGCACCCGGCAGATCTCCGGCACCGGCGGTCAGCTGGACTTTGTCACCGGCGCGGCCATGTCCAAAGGGGGCAAGTCCTTTCTGTGCATGCGCTCCACCTATCGGGATCAGGAGGGGCGGCTTCACTCCCGCATTCTGTCCGCCTTGCAGGGCGATATCGTCACCACCCCCAGAAGTCAGGCCTACTATATTGTCACCGAGTTCGGCGCGGTGAATCTGGCGGGGATGAGCACCTGGCAGCGGGCGGAGGCACTGATTGCCATCGCCCACCCGGATTTCCGGGAGGAGCTGATCCGCTCGGCGGAAAAACAGAAAATCTGGCTTCCCAGTGAAAAAAGGTAAGTAGTGTGTATATAGATACAAACGTTTATAGCGGCGGCGCAGAGGGCCGGATAGAGAAAGAGATGCGAAGCTATGCTCTGCTGGACAGTCTGGACATAGCGTACCGGCGCATTGACCATGAGCACGCGGGCACCATTGAGCAATGCGAGCAGGTGGAGCAGCTTCTGGAGTGCAAAATCTGCAAGAACCTGTTTCTGACCAACCGGCAGCAGACGGATTTTTATCTGCTCATCATGCCCGGGGAAAAGCCCTTCAAGACGAAGCTGCTGTCCAAACAGATCGGCACGGCACGGCTGTCCTTTGCCTCCCCGGAGCACATGGAAAAGTATCTGGACATTACCCCCGGTTCCGTCAGCGTACTGGGGCTGATGAACGACAGGGACAGGGCCGTCCGGCTTTTAGTGGACAAGGATTTGCTGCAGGAGGAGTATTTCGGCTGCCACCCCTGCATCAACACCTCCAGCCTCCGGTTCAAGACCTCGGAGCTGTTTGAAAAGTTGCTGCCCGCCATGGGGCATGCGCCCACCTTCGTGGAGCTACCCTGGGTCATTGAGGAATAAAAGATAAAACGCAGGAAAAATTCCTGCGTTTTTTATTGCAATAAATGACCCGATTCGTTATTTATACACTCTCGGCACCCGCTTGGACACGGCGCAGAGCAGCTCATAGGGGATGGTCTGGGCCGCGTCGGACAGCTTGTAGATGCTGTTCACCGGGCCGAAGAGCTCCACCTCGCTGCCCACATCCACCTGGGGCAGCTCTGTCAGATCCACCATGCACATGTCCATGCAGATGTTGCCCCGCTGGGGGGCAAAGCCGCCTTTCGCGGCAAAGGAGCACTTGTTGGAGATGAGCCTCGGCAGCCCGTCCGCATAGCCCACAGCAAGCACGCCCATACGGGTACGCCGCTGGGTGGTAAAGCGTCTGCCGTAGCTGACGCTGGTGCCCGGCTCATAGAACTTGATGGTGCTGACGGTGGTCACAAGGCGCATGCAGGGTCTGAGCCCCAGCCGGCCCTCCCTGTCGCCGTAGCCATAGAGCAGCAGACCGGGGCGCACCATATCCAGCGCCATCTCCGGATAGCTGACGGTGGCGCCGCTGTTGGCGCAGTGGCGGATCGGAAAGCTGACGCCGCCCCGCTCCTTTACCGCGTCGATGACACGCATAAACAGTGCAAACTGCACTCTTGTGTACGTTTCGCAGTCCTCCCCCGGCTCATCCGACACGGCGAAATGGGTGTATACCCCCTCCGGGTTCAGCCCCGGCAGACGGCAGGAGCGGATCACATTGTCCACGCCCTCCTCGAAGTATTCCCCGGCGCAGAGGAAGCCCAGACGGGACATGCCGGTGTCCAGCTTGATGTGGATTTTCAGCTCCTGCCCCAGCTTCTCCGCCTCCGCCGAATACTCCAGCGCCTTGGCGAGGCAGGTGACGGTCTGGGTGATGTTCTCCCGGATAAGCTGACCGGTGTACTCTCTGGGTGTGTGGCCCAGAATGAGAATGGGCATGCTGATGCCGCCCCGGCGCAGTTCCAGCGCCTCGTCCAGACAGGAGACGGCCAGATAATCCGCCCCGGCCTCCTGTAAGAGCCGTGACACGGGCAGAGCCCCGTGCCCATAGGCATCGGCCTTTACCACGCCCAGAAAACGGCAGCCCTCCGGCAGGCTTTTTCGGATGGCCTCGTAATTGTGGCGGATATTTTCCAGGTCAATCTCCGCCCAGGTTCTCTTTTGCAGGTCGTTCATGGTTTTTCCTCAGTTCCAGTCGGTGATGGTGCAGAATACGCGTACCCTGCCGTCGCTGATCAGCTCCGCGCGCATGGGGGTCATGCTGCTGCTCTCCAGCCAGACGGTGGCGGTCAGGCTGTCATCGGCAATCAGCTGGAGAACAGTTTTCCCGTCCTCGGTCCAGCAGGAGTCCAGATGTCCCTCCCGCAGGGCCTTTACCAGCGCGGGCATGGAGGACATGGGGCTCAGCCCGTAGGAATCCAGCTCTCCGGTGTCCAGCATGACGCTGCCGTATTCCAGCTGCGTGCTGTCCGCTTCCAGCCGGGCCTTGATGCCCTTCACAAGCCCCGGGGACAGGATTTCCACCGTACAGCCGGCCGCGTCCTCGGTATAGAGCAGGGTGAATTGGGCGGTCTTGTCCTCATACTCGGCGCGAATTTCCGCTGTGAAGGACAGATCTGTCCTTGCGTTCAGCTCATCGGCAAATTTCTGATAGTTTTCCTTTACATTCTCGCTGCCGCAACCAACCAGCAGCAGGCAGCAGAGCAAAATCACGGGGTACAGTCGTTTCATGGCATCCTCCAAAAAGGCTTGATACCACAGCATATGCGCCCGGATGAAGGTATTATAATCTCAGCAGCGGGATTCGTCAAATTTTATTGCGCCGCATCGAAAGTCCCCCGATTTGCCCCCTGTCAAGGGGGTGGCGCGAAGCGCCGGGGGGGATTCCAAGGGGGCTGGCAGGTTGCAAGCCGTGACTGGGGATTCCCGTTTCCTTTTTCTGTCTCCCCCTTCCGCCGGCAAAAAATGCTTGATTATTTAAGGATAATGTGATAGATTAACTCTGTTAAAGCAATGAAGGGGAAAATAGCGCACCCCAAGGCCGTCAGAGAGCGGAGGTCACCGGCTGAAAGCCCCCGCAGGTCCTGCGCGCTTGGTTCGCCCCGGAGCACCGGTCAATCCCCGGCGTTTGGAACCCGTTACCGTTCCCTGAGTGCGGCAATGCCGAATTTGGGTGGTACCGCGGAAGCTATGCTTTCGTCCCTTTGCGGGACGGGGGCTTATTTTTTATTTAGGAGAAGAAAGATGAAAGAACTTATGCAGGGGCTGAGAGAGGCCTCCATCAAGGCCATCGAAGAAGCACAGGACATGGAGCTTCTGGAGACGCTGAGAGTCAGGTATCTGGGCAAGAAGGGCGAGCTGACGGCCATCCTTCGCCAGATGGGCAAGCTCTCCGCCGAGGAGAGACCCGCCATGGGCCAGCTTGCAAACCAGCTGAGAAGCGACATTGAAACCGCCATCGAGAAGCGCAAGGGCGAGCTGTCCTCCGCGCTGATGGAGCGGAAGCTGAGAAGCGAAGCGGTGGACGTGAGTCTGCCCGGCGAGAAGCTGCGCATCGGCCACAAGCACCCCATGTACAACGGGCTTGACCAGATCAAAGAGATTTTTATCGGCATGGGCTTTGAGATTGTGGACGGCCCAGAGGTGGAGTTGGCGGAGTATAACTTCACCAAGCTGAACATTGACGAGGGCCACCCCTCCCGAGAGTGGACGGATACCTTCTATTTCACGGAGGACAGCTCCATTCTGCTGCGCACCCAGACCTCACCCATGCAGATTCACGCCATGGAGACCCGGGACCTGCCCATCCGCATCATTGCCCCGGGCCGTGTCTACCGCAAAGACGAGGTGGACGCCACCCACTCCCCCATG
>CAZESU010000099.1:0-7458 GCA_964515275.1 uncultured Oscillospiraceae bacterium | reverse complement strand
CCGTTCTTGGTAGAACCCATACCTTTTTTATGTGCCATTTAGGTTACACCTCCATAAGTCATAATCAGTTGCGGAAATTATGCGTTGATAGTCTCGATCTGGACTTTTGTATAGGGCTGTCTGTGGCCCTGAGTCCTGCGGTAGCCCTTTTTGGGCTTCATCTTATAGACGCGAACCTTTGCGCCCTTGCCGTTCTTGACGACATTGGCGGAAACGGATGCGCCTTCAATGACAGGTGCGCCGAACTGTGCGGTCTCGCCGTCGATAACAGCCAGAACCTGGTCAAACTTGACAGACTCACCAGCTGCAACATCAAGCTTCTCGACAAAGATAACGTCGCCCTCGGCGACACGATACTGCTTGCCGCCGGTCACGATGATAGCATGCTTCATTCAATTTTCCTCCCTCTTCACAGGTCTCGCTCTTGGGGTGGAGGGCATACCTCATCTTGCTTACCCCTTCAATGCGGCTTGAATAGAATAACATGTCCGAGCGTCAATGTCAACAATTTTTCTCATAAAAAATTAGCCTTTTGCCCAAAAAAGCTATTGTTTTGAAAAGAAACTTCATGCGCAAAACGGTTGACCCAATATTGCTGGTGTGTTAAAATTAAATGATCTTAATATGTTTCATTTAAACGCAGCTTTCCTGCGTCCTTACGATATTGGAGGTACAAAATGAAAATTAACAGAAAATGCCGCCTTCTTTTGGTCGTCATACTGACGGTATGTTTCCTTATTGCAGGTTGCGGCAAAAACGCGGAAAATTCCGCCGATGCGGAGGCTGAGCCGGTTGAGCAGCTCCACACTGAGGAGTCACTCACCGCGGTTATGACTGCGGATGAGCTTAAAACGCTTGATGATTATCCGAACCTCAAGACGCTCGATTTGAGCGGCAGTACCTGTTATGATGCAATACTTGAGTACATAGCTGCACATCCACAGGTGCAGGTCACATACACCGTCAGCATTTCCGGCAGCGGCGACGAGCTTATTATTTCCAACACTGCTGATTCGATAACGCTTGACAGCGCCGATTATATTGACGCACTTGCCGCAAACGCTGTCTATCTTCCCGCGCTTACAGTAATCGAGCTAGGCAGCATTGACGCAGCTTATGAGCAGATACAAACTCTGCAGGCGGCTTTTCCCAATGCCGCTGTCAATTACAGTGTGGAAATTCTGGGGCAAACCTTTCCTTCCGATACGGTAAGCCTTGATCTTTCTGCGCTTACTTCGGAGCAGGTTGATACTGCAGCTGCAGCCCTTGCAAGACTCCCCTACTTGACGAACGTGAAACTTACGGATGCAGATGGTATAAGCGCATTGTCAGTATCCGATGTGGCAAAACTTGCTCAGGCATGCCCCTGGGCTGCATTTGATTACAATTTTGAGCTTTTCGGCCAGCAGATTTCTGCTGCTGCCGAGCGGCTTGAATATGTAGATGTTTATATAGGCAACGAGGGAATCGATCAGTTCAGAGCCGTACTCCCGTGCATGACAAAGCTTACTTACCTTAAACTTGATATGTGCAGTGTGGATAATGAGGTCATGGCTCAGCTTAGGGATGATTTTCCCAATATCAAAGTAGTCTGGAGAGTATTCTTTGGCGGTGATGGCTATAACTGCCTTACCGATACTGAAAAAATATGGGCAACCGGTACGGTTACGGATGGCTTTACCGAACCTCTGAAATACTGTACTGACGTGAAATATATAGATATGGGGCATAATTGCATCACAAACATCAACTTTGTAAACTATATGCCAAAACTTCAGGTCGCAATTTTTGCCATCAGCTGGGTTGAGGACATAAGCCCCCTGGCAAATTGTCCGGATCTGGAATATCTTGAGATCTTTACCTCTCGCGTCACAGATATTTCTCCCCTTGCAAACTGTACCAATCTTGAACACCTGAATATAAGCAACTTGCCGGAAGTAACAGACATTTCTCCCCTTTACGGACTCACAAAACTGAAACGGCTGTATTGCACCATGAGCTATATTCCCGAGGAACAGCAAAACACGATCAAAGAACTTCTCCCAGACTGTGAGTTTTCCTTTGCGTGGGCTGATCCCTCCATTGGCCCTTGGCGTCACGATGAAAACGGTGAGAGAGTTGAACGCTACGCTCTGCTGTGTGAGCAGTTCGGTTATGACACCTTGGATTACTCCAAATAAATAACCCAAAACAATGACCGCCCGGAAGATCTTCCGGGCGGTCTGATGGTTTGATCCGTTCATTTTTGCTTCAGCCGATCGCCTCAACATTGTCTGCATCGATCAGAAAGACGCTTCCGTCCTCACCGCTCTGGGAAATGAGGTACTGGTGCTGTACACCGTCTGCTGTGGTGTAACTTATCATCAAATTGGGCATGCCATCGGGAATAAGGGTAACAAGCTGTATAGCGCAGTTCTGCATGTAGCTGCAGGCCCAGTGACGGTCAGTCTCAAAGAACTTGTGATTATAATCCGCATATTCAACAGAACTGATATTGATATCGTATACTGTCCCCACTGCTTTCAGACAAAGCTCCTCGCCGTCCGCAGAAACCTCCACCTTATCCAGCAGTTCAATCGAGCCGGAGGGTACATCGCTTTGCATGGACACTTCAAAGCTGCCATCTCCGCTCTGGCGCTCTACTGGCAGCCATTTTGCATCGATATGCTCTGCAAGGTCAGCATAAGGGATGTTAAAGCTGATGATTCCCGCGGCATAGGAGGCCAGTTCATACACATCCGAGAAAATTACAAGACCGTTTTCATCGAAATACCAGGAACCCTCCCTGACAAGAGCCCCCAGTGCAGAATTCAGGTCATCAAGATTATCCAACTCTGCTTTATACGCCTCGTACTCCTCGCCGTTTTCTGCGAGGTCAACGATGTAGTCTAAAATAAATTGCTTAAAGGCCTCGGGATCGTCACTCAGCTTGTCAAGGGTAAGCAGCTCGCCGGTCTGCGTATCGTACACATATCCCCTGTTGAAATAATAGCCATGCACACCGCCTGTATAAGTATAGGTACTGAAGACAAAACTTATGATGCTGCTGTCTGCCCTTGAAACAGAGGCTGTGCGGTCACTTGACAACTCCAGCCCGATCTCGGCGCCGGTATCCATTGCGTAGCTGTAATTGTCCAGCGCCATTTCCAGCATGGCGTTCAGTCCGTCACCGTTGCCGGTGCCGGTGTAATACAGCTCGTTCAGCACAGCGATATGATCGTTTATGACGTTGGAAGCAGCGTCATTTCCCTCAACATGTACCTGAGGTGTGTCATAGGAAAAGGTCAATATGCGCTGCTCTTCAACACTGACCGGCGCGTTATACACAAAATTTGAGCTGCTTATACTTACGATCACTCTGCTGCCAAGGTCTGCCTCAGCGATTGGCTCTTCAGATACTGCCGGCTCTTCATGGATCTCAGTTTCCGGTTCCTGACTGGGTTCCACGGTGGGAAGCGGAGGAAGTTCCACCTGTTCAAGTTTTTCAAGCTCTTCGCACGCGCTCATCGAGACCGCCAGTGCAAGAACAAGAATTATGGCAAAAACCTTTTTCATTTTATCAATCCTTCCTGTGATATTACGACGCATAGACTGAACAGATGTTCCCTTTATATGGCATCATATGGGATGTGCTTTGCAAGAGAAGAGTTCGTATATCGTTTATCTGATGTGACCTCCGCTATAATGTGGATGTTGGGAGGAAACTGAATTTTCTGTCCTTCATTCTGAAGTTCAATCTCCATTATGGCCCGATCATCCCAGAAGGGATAGACATCTATCTCAAATATCTGCCCCGAATAATCAAGGCAATAACGCGTTTTATAAATAACATTGCGTTCAGGATCCGCAGTCTTGAGGAGCTCTTTATATTCCGCCTCCGTTATCTCTCGCTCGAGCTCAATTCTCCTGATGTCGCTTATTTTTTTCTTTTCTGTATGAGTATAGATATACTTTCCGTCAAAGCCGCGCCTTCTCACTCTGGCAGAGCCACCCAGCACTGGATTTACAAGATAAGTCTGAATAATCTCCGATTGATCGGCGCAGCTGTTCAGCATATCGATATCCGGGTAGCTTATCAGATATTTACGCTCAATTTCAAAATGATCCGTTCCCATCGGGTACCTCCGTCTGTACTGCATATAACATAACAAAGTATATCCTAAAGATGTTAACAAATCAAGATAGAACAAAATTATGAAAAAAGTACAGGCAAATGACATGCTTCGGCTATTTTGTAGTTTTTTTCCTGCACTTTTTGTTTAGTTGTACAATTGTGTCTTGGTATGTTTGATGCTATAATTTATTTAAATGTTTAATAACAAACAAAACTACATTAACAGAGGTGGAGCAATATGGCAAAAAGGCCAAATATTCTCAAGCTTGCTACCAAGGTCAGTCTTGAGAGCCTGACCTACACCGGTATAACCTACAATGACCCGGAATACAGAATACTTGAGCCCATTGTAGATGACGACATGTGCGAAATCATGATGCACATGCGTCTGGAGACCCCTAGAGCCCTTGAAGATATCGCTCAGCGTGCAAAAAAGAGCGTGGAATTCACTCAAGAGCAGATTGGCAAGCTCGTTGAGCGCGGTATCGTCCGCTCAAGGAATTTCAGCGGCGGTATTGGCTACTACTATCCCATTTGGGTTCCTGGCATTATGGAAGGCATCCTTACCAACCGCGAACAGTGCGACAAATATCCGGATCTGGGCTACTGCTTTGAAGAGTATACCAGACGGCGCGTAGGTCTTCTGGCGCCGATACTATCTCCCGGCATGTCCTTTATGCGTGTCATGCCCGTTATGAGTGCCATTGAGAATAATTCCCGTACGGCCTCTTATGATGAGATAAGCACTCTTATCGAAAATGCAGAAATCATTTCTGTTGGCCCCTGTTCCTGCCGCCGTGCCCGCCGTCTTATGGGTGAAGGCTGCGGACATCTTGAGGAAGACATGTGTATGTACCTCAACGATAACGCCAGAACCTACATAAAGACCGGTGCACACCGTCAGGTCAGCAAGGAAGAGGCTTATCAAATTCTGAAACGTGCAGAGGATAACGGTCTTGTCCATGAGATAAACCAGTCCTCCGGCTTTGAAGAGGCAGGTGCCATCTGTAACTGCTGCGGCTGTTCCTGCTTTGCCTTGCGTATCGGTGAATACTTCCGTAAGCCTGACAGCATCCGCTCCAACTATGTAGCAAAAGTTGAGAAAGAAAACTGTGTGGCCTGCGGCCAATGCGTTGAAAACTGTCAGATGAACGCACTGAAACTGGGCCAGAAGCTTTGCGCGGTTCAGCCGGTTGATGTTAAAGTCAACACCGCAGAATACCGTGACAGCATGTGGAAAAAGTCTGATTATAACGTTGACTACCGCACAAACCGCACGGACGTGGTTTCTACCGGTACTGCGCCCTGCAAGTCTCAGTGCCCGGCACACATCCCTGTACAGGGCTATATCAAGCTGGCCTCTCAGGGCAGATATACTGAAGCTCTGGAGCTTATCAAGACAGAGAATCCCTTCCCCGCTGTCTGCGGACGAATCTGCAACAAGGCTTGCGAGGATGCCTGTACCCGCGGCAGCATCGACTCCCCCATCGCTATCGATGATATCAAGAAGTTCATCGCCGAGAAAGACCTCGAAGCCGAGACCCGCTTTGTCCCCAGGATGATCAACCAGACCGGCAAGCCCTATTGCGAGAAGATTGCCGTTATTGGCGCAGGTCCTGCTGGTCTGAGCTGCGCATATTATCTTGCTGTGAAGGGTTATCCTGTTACTGTATTTGAAAAAGAAAAACTGCTGGGTGGTATGCTCACATTGGGTATCCCCAGTTTCCGTCTTGATAAGTCTGTCGTCAACGCTGAGATCGACATTCTCCGTGAGCTTGGTGTTGAATTCAGAACCGGCGTTGAGGTCGGAAAGGATGTTACTCTCCCCCAGCTCCGCCAGGAAGGCTACAAGGCATTTTATCTTGGCATTGGCGCATCCAAGGGCTCTTCAATCGGATGCAAGGGCGAGAATCTCCCAGGGGTATATACCGGCGTTGATTTCCTGAAGGCTATCAACCTGGGCGAGAAGCCGGAGATCGGCAATGCTGTCGCAGTTGTAGGCGGCGGTAATGTGGCTATCGACGTAGCTCGCTCCGCTGTCCGTCTGGGTGCTGAGAATGTTACCATCGTCTATCGCCGCGGACGGGATGAAATGCCCGCTGCTGACGATGAGATTGCTGAGGCCGAGGAAGAGGGCGTTCGTTTCCTGTTTCTTGCCTCTCCCGTTGAGATCAGCGGTGACGGCAAGGTGCAGGAGCTGAAAGTCGAGCGCATGGAGCTTGGCGAGCCTGACGCAAAGGGGCGCCGTACACCCGTGAGTACCGGAAAATTTGAGACGATTCCGGTCAGCAGTGTCATTTCCGCTATCGGTCAGAAAATCGATCTATGTGGTATCAATGAAGGCACCAAGATTCAGCTCAGCCGCCGTAGCACCATTTATGTGGATACGCTCAGCTACCAGACCGGTGAGCCTGATGTTTTTGCAGGCGGTGATGTGGTTACCGGCCCCAGGTTTGCTATCGATGCCATTGCAGCTGGCAAAGAGGGCGCCATTTCTATTCACCGTTATGTACATCCCGGTCAGCGTATGGATCTCGGTCGTGACCGCCGCGATTACAAGGCTCTGGATGTCTCCAATGCAGCGGTTTCCATCGACTCTTTTGATACTGCTCCCAGGCAGAAGCCTGTTGCCGGTGCAGCAGGCGAGGCGAAAAAGACCTTTAAGGATCTGCGCGGTGTGTTTACCGAGGAGCAGCTTAGGAAAGAGACCGAGCGCTGCCTTGGCTGTGGTGCCGTTGTGGTGGACGAATATATGTGCGTAGGCTGCGGCATCTGCACGACCAAGTGCAAATTTGACGCCATCCACCTTGAAAAGGTCTCCGACAATAAGGGTACGCCCTACTTCCAGACCATTATGCGTATTGCCGGAAATGTTCCTGTCCGTCTTGGTTCAATTGCCGCAAAGAAAATTGGCTTTGGAAAGTAAGTGAACGCCTATGCATGAGATCGGCGTTGTAAGGCAGATGTGCAAGACCGTCACGGAGTTTGCAGCTGAGAACAATATCCAGTCCATCAGCGAGATTGTCGTTGAGATCGGTGAACTGTCCCTCATTATCCCCAAGTACGTGGAAGATGTGTATCCTCTAGTTGTGGAGGACACCATGCTAAAAGATACCAAACTGATTATTGAGGAAATTCCCGGTCTTGCCGAGTGCGATGACTGCGATGAGATCTTCAATGTTGTGGAGCATAAGGGCTATTGTCCGAACTGCGGCAGCTTTGAAAAGACAATTTTAACCGGCAAAGACTTCAATATAAAAGAAGTCCATATTTCATACTAAAACTTATTAAAACGGTTAAAAACCGTTTTATAGCGCGAAGCGCGTTAAGTTTTTATGAGACGT
>CAZESU010000098.1:0-7600 GCA_964515275.1 uncultured Oscillospiraceae bacterium | reverse complement strand
CCAACTTCCCCACAAACTACTGGCAGTTCTGCCGGGAACTGAAAAACAACGGTATGAATGTGCTGGGTATCGGTGACCAGCCCTATGGCGAACTGGCTCAGAACCTGAAGGACAGTCTGAACGAGTATTACAAGGTCGGTAGCCTTGAAAATTATGATGAAGTATACCGAGCCGTGGCCTTTTATACTTTCAAATACGGGCGCATCGACTGGCTGGAATCCAACAACGAATATTGGCTGGAACAGGACGCAAAACTCCGTACCGACTTTAACATTACCAGCGGATTCCAGGTGGGCGACCTGCACCGCATCAAATATAAATCCGGCATGAAGGAGTATTACGAGAAGGCGGGTATAACCGTAGCGCGCTATCATCTGGTGGATAATATCGAGGGCTGCCGGGCGTTTATCGCGCAGGTGGGATATCCCGTTGTTGTCAAGCCTGACAACGGCGTTGGCGCCGCCCACACCTATAAGCTGAAAAGCGATGAAGAACTACAGTTCTTCATGGATACCCGTCCTGCTGACGTTCCCTACATAATGGAGGAATTTGTCTACGCGGAGGTCAACTCCTATGATGCAATCATCGACTCCAAAGGCGAGCCGATCTTCGAGACCGGTAATGTCTCCCCCATGTCCATTATGGATATCGTCAACGACAATGATAACTCCATTTACTATATCGTTAAGGATCTGCCCGAGGACACCAGAGCTGCCGGACGCGCTGCTGTCAAGAGCTTCGGCGTAAAAAGCCGCTTTATCCATTTTGAGTTCTTCCGCCTGACGCAGGATCAGGAGGGCCTGGGCGAGAAGGGCAAGATCATGGCCCTTGAGGTGAACATGCGCCCCTGCGGCGGCTTCACCCCCGATATGATCAACTATGCCCACAGCACCAATGTGTATAAAATCTGGGCAGATATGATCGCCTATGACTCCTCCCTGATGCCTGTGGGTGAGCATGCTTTCTGTGCCTTTGCGGGCCGCAGGGACGGCAAGAATTTCAAACTGAGCCATGAGGAGATTATGGCAAAATACGGCTATTGCATGAAGATGGTGGGCCGTATTCCCGACGCGCTCTCCGGCGCTATGGGCAACCAGATGTATGTAGCAACCTTCCCCACGCAGGAGGCTATGGATAACTTCTACTGCGATATTCTGGCCACCTGGTAATGGAAATAATGCAAAAAACCGTGCTTTCACCAATGTGAAAGCACGGTTTTTATTTAGCGATATATTTCCGCTATATTCTGAGCGATGATCCCGGCCTCATTCCGGACGCTCTCCGGGAACAGGATCTCAGCCTCTGTTCCAAAGCCGAATACCCACGCAAAAAACTGGGGGCTTACTACCACCTCGAGGCTTACGGTGAAGGATTCTTCCCCATCCGCGATCATCATGACATCCCGGCCAAATCGGTCTATCACTGCCCCCGCCAGATGGTTTGCAAAGCGCAGACGCACCTTTTGGGCCTCGCCGGTGAACATTCCGAAGACTTTTTTGGAATAGGCCGACATGTCCACTTTGTCAAAGACCTCTTTCCCAAGGCGGCTGTCTTCAAGGGCGCGGATCCCCGTCATCTTGTCCACCCGATAGTGCTTCAGCTTTCCTGCGTCCTCATCCCAGGCCAGCATATAGTAATTCTCGTCATCCCACATCAGGGCGAATGGGCTGACCGAGTACCAGGCTCCGCCCCGGCGGAAGCGGCGCTCCTTGCCGACGGTGTATTCAAAATATTGAAAACGTATCTTCTTGTCCCGGGTTATGGCGCCGGATATCTCGTCTACATTGTAGTAGACGCTCTCATTCATGCTCTTTACCCGGTTTCGAACATATACCTGCCGCTGCAGAAGCTGGGCGTCAAAGGAACTGGCAAGACCTTCGATCTTTTTTATCAGCTGCAGGGTTTTGCCCTGGGTAATGAATTTGGAGGACTGCACACTGTCCACCAGCAGTTTCAGCTCCGGCAGTTCAAAATCCCGCTGGCCGACGTAGTAGCCGGTGGTTCTGCCTTTTACCTGCACCAGGTCCAGTCCAAAGATCCTCAGGGCCTCGAGATCGTCATATATGCTTTTGCGCTCGGCGGATATGCCGTGCTTTTCAAGCTCTGCGATCATCTGTGCCATGCTTACAGGATGGGCTTCGTCAGAGTTTTGCAGCAGAAACTGCATCAGATATAAAAGTTTCAGCTTTTGATTCGGGCTCTTTGCCATAGCAGTTCCTCCCCTCGCGCAAAAACAGTCAGCGCACTCTGAGCTGCCAGAATGCCACAGCACTGGCAGCAGCCACATTCAGGGAATCTACCCCGTGAGACATGGGGATGCGCACGGTGTAATCACATCTTGCAATGGTCTCATCTGCAAGCCCGTCCCCTTCGGTGCCCAGCACAATGGCCAGCTTATCCTCTGCCATAAGCTGCGGATCCTCTATGCTGACGGACCTGTCGCTCAAAGCCATTGCGGCAGTCTTGAAACCCAGATTGTGCAGAAGCTCCATGCCATCTCCGGGCCACTTTCTGTCCAGATAGGTCCAGGGCACCTGAAATACCGTGCCCATACTGACTCTTACCGCCCGGCGATACAGCGCGTCACTGCACGCAGAGGTCAGCAGCACCGCATCCATGTTCAGTGCCGCGGCAGAGCGGAAAATGGCTCCCAGATTTGTGGGGTTCATAATGTCCTCCAGCACGGCAATACGGCGGACCCCGGCGCAGATCTCCTCAACTCCCGGCAGCTTCGGTCGGCACATGGCGCACAGAACGCCCCGGGTCAGCGGAAAGCCGGTCAGTTTGGTCAGAACGCTCAAGTCTGCCGTGTAGATGGGCACATCCCCGCAGCGGGCAATGATCCCTGCGGCCTGCCCGGTGATGTGCTTTCGCTCCAGAAGCATGGAGACAGGCACACAGCCGGCATCCAAAGCCCGGTCGATCACATTGGGACTCTCGGCAATGAAGAGAGCGTTTTCCGGTTCCTGTCGGTTCAAAAGCTGTGCCTCGGTAAGCCGGGCGTATACGTCCAGTTCGGGCGCTTCAAAGTCGGTTATTTCAATTACATTTGGCATGATTTTTTCCTTACCGCTCTAGGGCTTGTTTGAAAAACGTCAACATACCCAAATGGCGGGTCTTTTTCCGCCATAATTTGCCTCGAAATCTTGCGATACACAAAGTATAGCGGCGATTTCTCAGCTTCCTCTGGCGAAAAAATCCCTCGCCCTTGGGCACATTGCCTATTTTTCAAACAAGGCCTAATTGTTCAGCCAAATAATAGCATAAAGCGCCCGCGCTTTCAATATCCTTCGATTTTATCGAAAAAGGCCCTTCTTTACATAAGGCTCAGACTGATATCCGGTAAGTTGATAGCCGGTGCCGTCCAGAACCTCTCGCAGCTCACTTTCGGGGATCTCTGTCTCCGAGAGAATCTCTGTGCAGCCTTTGCTGTGGGAGGATGTGACCTTCTTCACAGGAAAGGCTCTGCGAATTGCGTCGTTCACATGGGCCTCGCACATGCCGCAGGCCATGCCGTCAATTTGAAGTGTGATCTTGTACATAATATTGCCTCCGTTTTATTCTTCGGCAGATTGGGAAGTCTGCAGAGTTTTTACGCCAAAGACAAAGTAGAGGATATGGAACACCCATACACAGCCAAGGACAATGCGCCCCACAGGCACAGCGTGCATCATAACAAAACCGATGGTCATGAGCAGCGTCACGGTGACCATGATGCGGATTTTCGTCTTCCTGGTCATGCCCTTACCGGCTACGTAGCTCTCCAGATTGTCCTTATAGAGCTTGGTGCCGATAAACCAGTTGTGCAGCTTCTCCGAGCTTCTGGCAAAGCAGAAGGCCGCCAGCAGCAGAAAAGGAAAAGTCGGCAGCAACGGCAGCACAGCACCTACCGCGCCCAGACCTACGCCTATACAGCCTAAAATAATATAGATGATTTTTTTGAGATTCACGCGCGTTCCTCCAGTCTGTGTTTTTCTTTTTTACTTTCTATCACGTGGCGGGTGGCCATAATCGGGTGATACAGCAGCATCCGCGGCCCCGAAAAGCGCATAACCTGCCTGATTTTTTCGCGCATTTCCGGCTTATAACAGTGGGCCTTGCAGTTGGAGCAGAAGGTCTTTGTCTCCATAAAGGGACAGCGGTCGCTGCGCTGCCGGGCATAGGCATCCAGTGCCGCGCACTCCGGGCACAGCGTTTTGCTTCGGTGGTTTTTCCTGCAATACAGGGCAATCATCTGGGAGACCACCTTTTTCTCCCGCTCTCGTTTGCTCTGAATGTCCATCAGCTGACCCTCCCGTGCTCTACGGAATACACCTTGTCCGCAATTCCCATGGTAGATTTGCGGTGTGATACCAGCACGACCGTCTTACCAGCACGCTCCTTTTGCAGGGAGTGCAGAATAACGGCCTCGTTCAGACTGTCCAGATTTGATGTGGGTTCATCCAGCAGCAGGAAGGGCGCGTCGTGGAGAAAGGCTCTCGCAAGACCAAGCCTTTGCCGCTCTCCGCCGGACAGTGTGTCGCCCAGCTCACCCACCGGGCTGTCGTAACCCTGGGGCAGGCTCAGTATAAAATCATGGACAGAAGCCTTCTTGCAGGCGGCGATGATCTCCTCATCTGTCGCATCCAGTTTTGCAATACGCAGATTATTCCGGATGCTGTCATGGAACAGGTGAGTCTCCTGCGTGACAAAGCTCTCCATATCCCGCAGGTCCCTTGTGTTGATATCGTCCACATTCCGGCCTGATACCTTTATCTCTCCCGAATCGGTCTGCCAGAAGCGCATGAACAGCTTCAGCAAAGTGGATTTGCCGCTGCCGCTTCGCCCGTTGATGCCCACCACCTGATTTTGCGGAATGTCCACTGACACGTGGGAGAGGATGGTCTCTTCACCATAGGCAAAGCTCACATCCTCGGCGGCGGCATCGGAAAAGTCAGTCCCGGCCTTTCCCGAAACTTCCTCCACCACCGGCTCTTCGTCCAGAATGTCCAGCACCCGGTTTCCGGCAGCAAAGGTGTTCTGCAGGGTGCTGCCCAGAGCAGCCAGCGCCACCACCGGGCCAAAGCTGCTCATAAGAGCCAGCGTAGGGATAAGCGTCCCCTCAAATTCGCAGAGACTGGCGGACAAAAACAGCATGGCAAGGTCAAAGATCAAAATCACCGTGTTTGTCACAGCTGTATTTCTGCCGGCGGTGCGCTTCATCCGCTCCTCCGATTGAGAGAGTTTGTCTGTTCTTTCGTTCATTTCCGCCATGCGCTCCTCGCCTCTGCCATATTGCAGGGTCTCCGGCAGGCCGCGCAGGCTGTCCAGCACAAAGCTGCTCAGGTCTCCCGACTCTGTGCGGAATTTCATCCCGGTATCGCCGCTGAGTCTTGAGGTGACGATGGGAATCACAAGGCCAACTGTCACATAGGCTGCCAGTGCAAGAATGCCCAGCACCCAGTGATAGCTGCCGATAAACAGGCACATAAAAATGCCGAACAGCACCGCAATACAGACGGGGGAGATGGTGTGGGCGTAAAACACCTCCAGAAGCTCGATGTCCGAGGTGATGATGCTGATCAGATCCCCCTTATCCCTGCCGTCCAGCTTCGCGGGGCACAGGCGGCGAAGGGCGCCGAAAACCTTGTCCCGGATGAGGGCAAGAAGCTTGAAGGCGATGAAGTGATTGCAGGCCTGCTCCGCATAGCGGAGAAGTCCCCGGATCAAGGCAAAGATGATCAGGCAGGCAAACAGGGCCTTAAGAGGCAGAGGAGAGGAGAGCCCCAGCATCTCCAATACCCCAAAGCCGCCGAACACGGTAATCAATGCCGCGCACAGATGCCCCACAAAGCCCATGAGGATTGCCAGCGCCATATACCCGCATAAGGGTTTTACCAGTCCGATCAGCCGGGCCATAACCTGAAAACCCGAACGTTTCATATCCCACGCCCTCCTTTCGCGTAATTTTCCAGCTCCTGCTGGGCCTCCCACAGCCGGGCATAAGCGCCGCCTTTTTCCGCAAGGACTGCGTGGCTGCCGCTTTCGCTAACGCTTCCGCTGTCCAGAACATAAATACGATCTGCCTCAACCACATTGGCCAGACGGTGGGAGATCAGGATAACGGTTTTGTGTTTTGCAAGGCTGTGTATCTCAGCCATAATGTCATTTTCACTCTCTACATCGATATTGGAGGTGGCCTCGTCGAAGATATATACCGGACTGTCGTGGAGAAGTGCTCTTGCAAGAGCCAGCCGCTGGCATTGTCCGCCGGACAGGTTGGAGGCTTTTTCCGCAATGGGGGTATCAAGGCCCTGCTCACCCCGGAGGAAGCCGGCGAGTTTCACCTGCTCCAGTACTGCCCAGAGAGCGGCATCGTCCGCGTCTGGCCGCGCCATCAGCAGATTTTCCCGGACGGTACCCTTGAACAGATAACTCTGGTGGCTGACGTAGGTAAAGCTCTCCATAAGGCTCTCTTCACTGATCTCGGACAGGGGTACCCCGCCCACGGTCAGATTTCCCTTATAGCCCTTGTTCCGACCCATAAGGATGGCCGCAATGGTGGATTTGCCACATCCACTCTCTCCCACAATGGCAGTAAAGCTGCCTTTGGGGAACGCCATATCCACGCCATGCAGAATTTCCCTGCTCTCCTCATAAGAAAAGCGTAGCCCTTTGCAGACAATGGAGCAGTCCGCAGGAACCGTGCCAGTTTTCTTTTCCGGCTCCGGCAGGTCCAAGAGGCGGAAGATCTTGTCACTGGCGGCCATGCCGTTCATTGCAATGTGAAAGAAGCTGCCAAGCTGCCGCATGGGGATAAAGAAATCGGCAGACAGCAGGATAATAAGCAGACATTGACCTAAACCTATATGGTCTGCCCGAAACTGGGTCACAGCCATGATAATGCCCAACGCTGCGCCGCCATAGGCGATAAGATCCATAATCGTGATGGAGTTGAGCTGCATGGTCAGCACCTTCATGGTGATGCGCCGAAAACGCTCGGACTGCTCGTTCATCTCCTCATGCTTAAAGTCGTCAGCCTGATAGATTTTCAGGGTGGTGAGGCCCTGGAGGTTTTCCAGGAACGTGTCGCCCAGGGCAGTATACTGGCTCCAGTATTTGCTGAGCAGCTTCTTTGCCCAGGTCTGTACCGCCGCAATGGCGATGGGAATCAAAGGAACGCAGATCAGCAGCACCAGAGCGGAGGGGAAGTTTACAAAGCTCAGCGTCAGAAACAGCGTCAGCGGAGCCAGCATGGCATAGAAAAACTGGGGAAGATAGGCACCGAAATAGGTCTCAAGCTGGTCGACCCCCTCTACCGCAACCTGAACCACCTCGGAGGTCTGCACCTGCTCTTTGTAGGCGCTGCCCAGGCGCAGCAGCTTCCGATAAATCAGCTCACGGAGCCGCCGTTTTACCGCCTTGCTGGACAGATAAGCCATTCGGCTGGAGGTGGTGGCGCAGAGAAATCGGATCACCACCGCTGCCGCGGCTATGGCGGCTGTGATCGCTATCTGTGTACCGCTTGCACTTTTGTTATAAAGCCTCTGCAGCAGCCAGGAAATGGCCCCCATCATAGATATGTTGGCAGCCAGGGAGCACCATTGTGCCACCACATTTC
>CAZESU010000097.1:0-7728 GCA_964515275.1 uncultured Oscillospiraceae bacterium | reverse complement strand
GTCCTTCGATGAAATGCTGGAGGAGACTCTCAAAACTATATATAATGGAGATAAGGTAACCGGACTTGTAGTTGCTATTACCGGTACTGAGATCAGCGTTGATCTTGGCACCAAGTATTCCGGCTTCATACCCACCACCGAGTTTACCGACGACGGCATCAAGGTCGAAGACGCCGTCAAGGTAGGCGATACCATTGAAGCAGTTGTTGTCAGAGTCAACGATGTGGAAGGCACCGCAATGCTCTCCAAGAAGCGCTTGGACGCTGCAAAGAGCTGGAATGATATTGAGGCAGCTGCAGAGGACGGCACCGTTGTGGAAGGCGTCGTCACCGAAGAGAATAAGGGCGGCGTTGTTGTCAATGTGAAGGGCGTACGCGTATTCGTTCCCGCATCCCAGACCGATCTGCCCAGAGACGCTGAACTGTCACAGCTCATTAAGAAGACCGTCCGCCTCAAGATTACCGAGGTCAACAAGGCCCGCAAGCGCGTTGTCGGCTCTATCCGCCGTGTTGCACAGGCTGAGCGCCGCGAGCGCACCGAGGCCATCTGGAACGAGATCGAGATCGGCAAGAAGTACCACGGTGTGGTCAAGTCTCTGACCAGCTACGGCGCATTTGTAGACATCGGCGGCATCGACGGTATGGTTCATGTTTCCGAGCTGAGCTGGGGCCGTATCCACCAGCCCTCCGAGGTCGTCTCCGTTGGCGATGAGATCGATGTTTACGTTATTAATTTCGACCGCGAGAAGCGCAAGATCTCTCTCGGCTACAAGGATCCCGATGCCAACCCCTGGGCCCAGTTCACCGAGAAATACGAAGTCGGCAGCGTAGCCAGCGTCAAGATCGTAAAGCTTATGGACTTCGGCGCCTTTGCTGAGATTCTCCCCGGTGTTGACGGTCTGATCCACATCTCTCAGATCGCAAACCGCCACATTAACAAGACTGAAGACGTGCTCACTGTCGGCGATGTTGTGGATGTAAAGATCACCGCAATCGACGAGGAGAAGCACAAAGTCTCCCTGTCCATCCGTGCCCTGTCCGAGCCTGCACCCGCTCCCGTAAAGGAAGAGATTGTTGAGGAAGAGGTCGGCCCTAAAGAGGAGTAATTTTCAACATCAAACCCCCGGATTCTCAGGTCGAGAACCGGGGGGTTTTCGATACTTATAGGCTGACCCGGCGGATTTCTCCGGCAGGTCAAATATTATTTTGCAGCAAGCCTCAGGTTGATCCAGTCAAGTACGTCGTTGTATACACTCTTGTTGTCCAGCTCGTTGAGCATCTCGTGCCGTCCCTCCGGATAAAGGCGCATGAACACGTCCTTGATCCCCGCCTTGCAGAAGGCCTTGTAGGCTCTCTCCACACCTGCGCCGTAATCGCCCACAGGATCCTTGTCGCCGGACATGAAGTACACAGGAGTTTCCTTGTTCATGGTGTCGATGTTCTTCTGGTCGGTTACAAACCGGATACCGCCCATCATGTCCCGGTATAGGCTGGCCTTTGCCACAAAGCCGCAGAGCGGGTCGTTGATATATTTCCGCACGTTCTCATGGTCCTGGCTGAGCCAATCAAAGTCCGTCATGGGGAAAGGGACCTTACTGTTATAGGTGCCAAAGGCCAGGTCGTTCAGAAATCTGCCGTCCGCTCTGGGGCCTTTAGCCTTGACGATGGCGCTTGCTATGGCGTAGCCGGACAGAACAAGGGGCTTTACCTGATGCCCGGTGCCGCTGAGGATCACCAGGTCAGGTTTTTCCGGGTGCTTGATGATATAGGTACGGGTCAGAAAACTGCCCATGCTGTGCCCGAAGAAAATATAGGGTACATCAGGGTATTTGCTTTTGGTAAGCTCATGCAACGTATCCATATCCGCAACTACATGATTCCAGCCGTCAGACTCGGCAAAGAAGCCCAGATCGTCAGGGGTGGAGACGGACTTGCCGTGGCCCAGATGGTCGTTTCCCACCACAACAAAGCCGTTTTCCGCAAGAAAGGCTGCAAAATCGTCATAGCGCTCAATGTGCTCGGCAATGCCGTGGGCAATCTGAATGACGCCTCTGATCTCTCCATCGGGCGTGCACTGACGGGCACGGATGCGGTTCTTTCCGGTGCTGGAATCAAAATAGAAATCGTTGAAATTTGGCATTGAAATAAGCTCCTTTCTATGATAACATTTCTCATGTGTTTCATTTTATCCGCAAGGAATCATTTAGTCAATAAACAGAGTGAGAACAATTGTACGATGGAAATTTTTATAAAATATTTCGAAACAGACCTGATAAGGATCGAAAAAATAGCCAAGGGCGACTGGATTGACCTGCGCGCCGCTGAGGATGTGGAGATGAAAGCGGGGGAATTCCGGCTGATCCGTCTTGGCGTGGGCATGATCCTGCCGGAGGGCTATGAGGCCCATGTGGCCCCGCGCAGCAGCACCTTCAAAAATTTTGGCATCATCCAGACCAACAGCATCGGCGTCATCGATAACTCCTATTGCGGCGAGGAGGACGAGTGGAAAATGCCTGCTTACGCCATGCGGGATACGGTTATCAAAAAGAATGACCGTATCTGCCAGTTCCGTATTATGGAAAAGCAGCTTCCCTTTGATTTTGTTCAGGTTGAGCATCTGAAGGACACCAGCCGCGGCGGTTTTGGCTCCACCGGGAAAAAATAGAATACAACAAAAAGAAACGATCCCATATTCGGAAACCGAATATGGGATCGTTTTATCCTTCGGGAGTTTGTACTTTCTCTCAGACTTCTTCGGCTGCAAAGCCGATAGGCCGATATGAATCCGCAGGTGCGCCTTGGTTTCTAATCAATATATCATATATATTATTATAGGCGATATTATAGATATGTCAATAGAATGGAAGAAAAAAGCTTTCTTACTCGCGTTTATGGGATTGAGTGCAAAAGCAAAGGACGACAACGCAAAATAATCTCTGCGTTTTCGCCCTTAACTTTTATGCCAACGCCACGGATTTTCAGAAAATCCGTGGCGTTTTCTGATAGGAAAGATGGTATACTATTCCTCAGCCGACGATATCGCGGGTGTCGCGGGCAATGACCAGCTCCTCGTTGGTGGGGATGACAAAGACTTTGACAGGGGAATCGGGAGTGGAGATCATGATGTCCTGACCGCGCTTGGAGTTGGCTTCCTCATCCAGCTTAATGCCCAGATAACCGAAGTACTCGCAGATGGCGGCGCGGGTAGACTTGCTGTTTTCACCGACACCTGCGGTAAAGACGATAGCGTCAACGCCGTTCATGGCTGCAACGTAGGAGCCGACAACCTTTGCCACCCAGTAGTGGAACATATCCAGAGCCAGAGCGGCACGCTCGTTGCCTTCCCCAGCGGCTTTGTCCAGATCACGGAAGTCGGAGGAGACGCCGGAGATACCCAGAACGCCGGACTTCTTGTTCAGAATGTTCAGCATCTCATCGATGGAGAAGCCGTACTTGTTCATTAAAAACTGGACAACGCCGTTATCCAGATCACCGCAGCGGGTGCCCATGGGGAGGCCAACCAGAGGAGTGAAGCCCATGGAGGTGTCAACGCACTTGCCGCCGTTGATGGCTGCAATGGAGGAGCCGTTGCCCATGTGGCAGGAGATGATTTTCAGCTCTTCAATGGGCTTGCCTATAAGCTCTGCGCAGCGGGCGGAAACATAGCGGTGAGAGGTGCCATGGAAGCCGTAGCGGCGGATACCGTCGTTCTTGTAGTACTCGTAGGGGATGGCGTACATGAAGGCCTTGCCGGGCATGGTCTGATGGAAAGCGGTGTCGAACACGGCGACCATGGGAACGTCGCCCATAACTGCCTTGCAGGCGTTGATGCCGGTGATGTTTGCGGGGTTGTGCAGGGGAGCAAAGGGAGTGCACTCCTCAAGAGCTGCCATAACCTCGTCGTCGATGCGGACGGAGCTTGCAAACTTCTCGCCGCCGTGAACCACGCGGTGACCCACTGCGTCTATCTCTTTCATGGAGGCGACAACGCCGTACTCTGCGCTGGTCAGTTTGTCGATAACTGCGGCAATAGCCTCGGAATGGGTAGGCAGGCTGATGTCCTCATCAAAGACGGGCTTACCGCCCACCAGAGGGCTGTGCTTCAGATGTCCGTCAATACCGATACGCTCGCAGAGACCCTTTGCCAGAAGCTGTTCGGTCTCCATGTCGATGAGCTGGTACTTAAGGGAGGAGCTGCCTGCGTTGATAACAAGAATTTTCATTCATTCAATTCCTTTCTATTGTAAATATCAGGGGAATTAAGTAAAATAAACATATACCTTATTTATTCTAATACAAACGGCAGAAAATGCAAGCATTTTTTGAGGTGATAGAAAATGAGCATAATCGGCATCGTTGGAGAATATAATCCTTTTCACAGTGGGCATGAGTACCACATCCGCCAGAGCCGGCAAGCCCTGGGGGAGGACTGCCCGGTGGTCTGCGTCATGTCCGGGGATTTTGTGCAGCGGGGTGAGCCTGCCATTTACTCAAAGTTTGCCCGTGCGGAGGCGGCCTGCCGCTGTGGTGCGGATCTGGTGGTAGAACTGCCGCTTCCATGGTCCCTCTCTTCGGCGGAAGGTTTTGCAAAAGGGGCGGTGCACCTGCTCTCCAGGCTTGGTGTGACCCATCTCAGCTTTGGAAGCGAGGCGGGAGAGCTGGAGCCTTTGGAGACCATTGCTCAGACCCTGATCGACCCGGCGGTAAACAGTGAGATAAAAAGCGTTCTTGCGGCGGATACCAGTCTCTCCTATGCCGTTGCCCGCCAAAAGGCACTGGAGAGCAGACTCGGGGAGCTGTCCGCCCAACTGGAGCTGCCGAATAATATTCTTGCTGTGGAGTATTTGAAAGCCATATACGAGCTGCGCCTTGACATCCATCCCATGACAGTTCTGCGCTTCGGCAGCGGGCACGATAGGGAGGGAGACAGCGGCCCCAAATCCGCCGCCGAGCTGCGCCGCATCATCAACAAGGGCGGTGACGTTTCCGATTTCATCCCAAGGGAGGCGGCTCAGGTATATGAAAGAGAGATACAGCAGGGGAGAGCCCTTACCGACAAAGAAATGCTGGAAGCCGCCATCAT
Source organism: uncultured Oscillospiraceae bacterium (assembly GCA_964515275.1). GTDB lineage: Bacteria > Bacillota > Clostridia > Oscillospirales > Oscillospiraceae > Limivicinus. The sequence goes on along the minus strand of CAZESU010000097.1, from coordinate 2,646 downwards.
TTCCCGGCTCAGAATGTTTGGCAGTGCATATTACGATGCGCTTCCGGACGGGAGTGACGGTATCGGCAGGCGGCTTTACAAAGCAGCGCATGAAGAGGCCAGCCTTGACGCCATAACCGCCGCTGCAAAGACCAAGCGATACGCCCTTTCCCGTATCCGCCGCATGTGCATGTGTGCGGCCCTGGGAGTGAAGGCGTCCATGGCAGAGGAGCTTCCGCCCTATATCAGGGTGCTTGCCGCAAATGCCAGAGGCTGCGCTCTTTTGCATGATGTGAGCCGCCGGGGAGACCTCCCTGTGATCACAAAACCTGCCTCTGTCCGCGAAATGAGCCGGGAGTGTGTTGAACTCTTCCAACTCGGTGCTGCGGCACACGACCTTTATGTTCTCGGATTTTGTGCCAGGGAGGAGAAAAAAGGCGGTAAAGAGTGGCGAACAAGTCCTAAAATTGTGCAGGATTTATAAAAACGATGTAAAATTTTCTTCGGATTTGGTTATTAAAATTCATTGCAATTTAGCGAAATATAGTGCATAATCATTGTATCGCCATATAAATACAAGTGTCCTTGATATGCGGACAAAATGCACGGCGAAATGCAAAGGGAGGAACAAATTAAATGAAAAAGATACTTGCTCTCGCACTTGCTCTGGTGATGATTTTTGCCCTGTGCGCCTGCGGTGAGACTGCAGCCCCCGCTGCAAGCAGCGCTCCGGAAAGTGAATCTGCTGCTCCTGCCGAAGATGGTGCAAATCCTGTTGTAAAGATCGGCGTATTCGAGCCTCAGACCGGTGATAACGGCGCCGGCGGCAAGCAGGAAATCCTTGGTATGCAGTATGCAAACTATGTGCAGCCCACCGTCGAGATCGGCGGCCAGACCTATGATGTCCAGCTTGAGATTGTTGACAACCGCACCACTGCAGAAAACGGCCCCTCCGCAGCAGCTGAGCTTGTAAACCGCGACGTATCCGTCGTTCTCGGCTCCTATGGCTCCGGTGTCTCCATGGCAGGCGGCGAGGTGTTCTCCGAGGCAGGCGTCCCTGCAATCGGCGTTACCTGCACCAACCCCCAGGTCACTTCTGACTGCGATGTTTACTACCGCATCTGCTTCCTTGACCCCTTCCAGGGCACTGTTCTTGCAAACTATGCATATAAGGTACTGGGCGTAGAGAAGGCTTACACCATTGCAATGCTGGGCAGCGACTATGACCAGGGTCTGATCTACTACTTCTCCGAGGCATTCAAGGCTCTCGGCGGTGAGGTCATCTCTGAGGACTTCCCCGAGGCTACCGCAAACTTCGTCTCCTACATCAACAACGCAAAGACTGCCGGCGCCGGCGTTATCTTTGCACCTGTCTCCACCAACTATGCACAGCTCATCATCGAGGCTGCTTCCGCTCAGGGCTTTGAGGGCGAGCTGCTCGGCTCCGACACCTGGGACAACAACATGGTCGTTGAGAGCTCCGTTGGCAAGAATGTCAGCATAAAGATCACCACTTTCTATCAGGAAGGCGGCAACCCCGAGTTCGACTCCGGCATCAAGGAGTGGATGAACTCCAACTCCGACGCTCTGACCAACAACGGCGGCAACGACATGGTTTCCGCAGTTACTGCAATGGGCTATGATGCATACTTTGTGGCTCTTGAGGCGCTCAAGGCAGCAGGCTCCACCGACCCTGCAGCTGTTCTTGAGGTTCTGCCCGGCGTAAGCTACGAAGGCGTTTCCGGTCTGATCGAGTTTGACGAGATCGGTGATGCAAAGCGCGACCAGGCATACATCAAGACCGCCAATACAGAAGAGGGCGTTTGGGAATTCGTTACCGTTCAGGGTGTTGACTGATTTATAAACTTTCCCAAAAAAGGTTTCGCAGGCTTGGCGGGGCGGATCTGCTCCGCCAAGCTTTGATACGTTTTAGAAACGATTGGAGGACTCCCTGTGCAAGCTTTAATCCCATACATAATTAACGGCATATCCGCCGGAGGCCAGTATGCGCTGATCGCGATCGGCTATACGCTGGTCTATGGTATATTGCGCCTGATAAACTTTGCCCACGGTGATGTTTTCATGGTGGCGGGTCTTGTCATGGTCTATTCGACTACATCCATGCCACTCTACATGTCCATCCCGCTGGTGCTTGTGGCTACCGTTGTCCTTGGTTTCTCCATCGAGCGTGTGGCCTATAAGCCTCTTCGCACTGCGCCTCGTATGTCTCTGATGATTTCGGCTATTGGCGTAAGCTATCTGATACAGAACCTGGCGTTTTATCTGACAGGCGGTTTGGCCCAGCCTGTCACCAATCCTATTCCCTGGATCTCCGACATGATAAGCATTTTCGGCGCACCCACCAAGCGAGTCACTGTTGTGACGCCTGTTCTGACGCTGCTGCTTGTCATTGTGCTGGTTTATCTCATTAAAAAGACCAAGATCGGCATGGGCATGCGTGCCGCTGCGAAGGACTTTGAGACGGCGCAGCTCATGGGCGTTAAAATAAACTCCGTTATCTCCTTTACCTTTGTTATCGGCTCTTTCCTGGCGGCAGTGGGTGCTATCCTGTACTTTACAAATTATCCCTCTGTCAGCATAACCTCCGGCTCCCTGCCCGGACTGCGCGCCTTTGTTGCGGCAGTGTTCGGCGGCATTGGCTCCATC
>CAZESU010000096.1:5943-7788 GCA_964515275.1 uncultured Oscillospiraceae bacterium | reverse complement strand
GGATTCAATTTGAGCCGCATCCTGAAATCCGGGATACATTCGACCAGACGGTCGCCGTCCATGAACAGGGGTATCTGATACCGCCTGCACAGGGCAGATATGGTCTCCAGCTCCGCCTTGCTGTACAAGGTGCCGTACTCCGTGGGGTGGGAGAGATATACCATGCCGGGAAAAACCCTGTGCTCATGGCTCTCATCGGCATAGAAGGTCTTTACCCATGCCTCCAGCTCCGCCGGGTCGATCTTCCCCTCGTGCTGGGGCAGGATCAGCACCTTGTGCCCGGAATATTCGATGGCTCCCGCCTCATGCCCGTTCACATGCCCACTGACTGCGGAGAGAACTCCCTCATAGGAGCGGAGCAGGGAGGAGATGACCACCTGATTGGTCTGGGTGCCGCCGGTGAGGAAAAACACCTCCGCATCTGGACAGCTGCAGGCAGCACGAATCTTCTCCGCCGCGCTAAGGCAGTATTCATCGTTCCCATATCCGGGTTGCTTTACCATGTTTGTGTCCGCCAGAGCTTTTAATATCAGCGGGTGTGCCCCTGCGTTATAGTCGTTTTCAAAAGACAGCATGTTTCCGTCTCCGCCTTTCCCGTATTTTTCGGCATCCCTACGCCGCTTTCAGCAGAACAATTATACTCATATCTTCTTCGTTCTGTAAAGAAAAAACTGTTCGCTTTTATGTTTATCATAGCAAAGACCGCCTCCTCGTTTTGGCAGGGAGGTTCCCCGACCCCAGGCACCGGAGACCACACTTGCCGTCTATATGGCGATTTCTGCACCATTGCCGGGACATAATCTCCGAACAGCTCATGATCCGTGATGAAACGGGCTGCCGGCGTGTTGCCGACCCGGAATAAAAATTTACCAGAGCAAAAGTGTTGAAATTTCAACACCTGTTATGTGCAATGTTCTGTAAAATAGGCTCGTAAAAAGGATTGAAAGGAGCTGTTTTTCATGCTCAGAAAGATCATCCGGATCGATGAGGAAAACTGCAGCGGTTGCGGAGCCTGTGCCCGGGCCTGCCACGAGGGCGCCATCGGAATGGTGAACGGGAAGGCAAAGCTCCTGCGGGAGGACTACTGCGACGGTCTGGGGGACTGCCTGCCCGCCTGCCCCGACGGAGCAATCTCCTTTGAGGAGAGAGAAGCCCCGGCCTATGACGAGGCGGCAGTATTGGCGGCGAAGAACAAAAAAGCGGCGGCTTCGGGATGTTCCGGTTCCACAGCAAGGGCAATCACCCGCAATATTTTCTCTGACACGGGTACTTCTTCCGCTCCTGCGGCAAGTTGTCTGCGCCAGTGGCCCGGGCAGATCAAGCTGGCCCCCATCAACGCCTCCTTCTTCAAGGGCGCCGATCTGCTCATTGCCGCAGACTGCACGGCCTATGCCTACGGAAACTTCCATAAGGATTTCATCCGGGGCCGCGTCACACTGATCGGCTGTCCCAAACTGGATCAGACGGATTACGCGGAGAAACTGGCGGAGATATTTGCGGCAAATGACATCAAGAGCGTCACCGTTGCCCGGATGGAGGTTCCCTGCTGCGGCGGTATCGAGCTTGCCGTAAAGCGCGCTATCCTCGCCAGCGGCAAGACGATCCCCTGCAAGATAAGCGTTCTCTCCACCATCGGAAAAATACTTTGACAAAATGTAAAAGAGAGGCAGTATGAAAGCTGCCTCTCTTTTATTTCATGTCACGCCCACAAGGCCATGGCCAGAGTTCCTGCCGCCATGAGGCAAAGCCCAATCAGCGCCCGGGGCTTCAGTTTCTCCCTGAACGCCACGAAGGCAAACAGGACCGTGAGCAGAATGCTCATCTTATCGATAGGCACCACCACAC
>CAZESU010000096.1:0-5843 GCA_964515275.1 uncultured Oscillospiraceae bacterium | reverse complement strand
CATCGGAATCGGTCTTTCGAATGCCGCATTTTGCAAGAATCGCTGTCAGCGCCGCAAATACAGCAGACAGTACAGCCATGATAAGCCACATATTTTTTGTTTTCCTTTCATCTGTTTGAAATATTTCCCGACTGATTCACGCCTATTATATTCCCTGTATATACGGCTGTAAGGAGAAAAGCCTGCCGGCCGGGATAAACTGATCCGAGCCGGCGGCAAATAAATATTATGCTCAATACAAATGCAGAAGAGCGAGGGTCACAGCGCCGAACATCATCCATATGCGGAAGGATTTTTTCCCGCTGAGAAGCGAATATACCGCACACACGCAGCCAAAGAACAGCACACAGACCAGCCAGCTGGACTGCAGCCGAAGAGGTGTAAAGCCGAAGCAGGAGATGTAGAGCATCAGCTTGGAGAAAGCAACAACAGCAAACAGCATACTCTCCGCCAGCAGGATGATACACACCGCCTTTTCGGGCCTGTTCTTCCGTACGGACCCGGAGGACAGGCGCGTGATCAGCCATAGCAACACAAAATTTATCGTCATTACCTTGCAAAGCTCAAAGAAACCCTGCCGGGCGTACTCGGAGACGATAAAGCCCTCCGGCAATGTGCGGGTAAAAGCGCCGAACAGGTATTTTGTCTGCACCAGGAAAAACAGCAGATACAGCAGGCAGAAAAGACCCGTCAGCACCGTCCAGACAAAGTTCGGCACTTTGGCAAGACTGTTTAACACGCTGCACAGGTGTTCTCCCTGTTTACGAAGCTTTTTCTCATCCTCTCTGGCACTGCCCACGATAAGGCCGAAGAGATACGCCCCCACCGGCAGGCTGAGCAGAATTTGAAAACAGACATACGTATCAAACTTTATGTTAAGGACCATCCCGGAAAGCAGGTTTGCAAAGCCTTTGTCCGCATCCATGAGCAGTCTGGCAGCCAGCCAGAAAAGCCCGAATGCTGCAAACAGCGCCACCACAGTCCAAGCAGCAGTCTCCGGTTTTGCCTTCCCATTTCGGCGAAACAGGTGGGTCAGCGTGTACCATACGGTGCGTATTCTCAGAAAAAAGTACCGAAACGGAAATACAATAAATCCGTTCAGGGCATCAAAAGGCAGCAGATGCCCGCTTTCGCCCTCCAGCAGGCGTCCGCTTCGGCTCAGCGCCCACCAGACGGCAAAGATATGCAGGAACAGAATTGAATAATCGGCCCAGACCCGGTCTCTGCCAAGCAGAATTCCCGCCAGAATCACGGCTATACAGCCGAGCCACACCCAGTTCTCCCGCCGACAGGGTTTGTCCCAGTTCAGGAGCTCCGTCAACGCCACAAACAGGACCACGAAGCAGGCGAGCTTCAGCCCCTCCAACCCGTCAATATAAAGATACGCCGCGATATAGATCAGGAACGCTGCAATTTTTTCCCGAAAAGAGGGAGAAAAGGGGATCTTTTCCTCCAAAATGGGCGCAGAAATTTCTCCGGCAGCATTTTCAGCCGCCAGCTTGTTTTCATCCATATTCATTCTCCTTATTCGTCGTCCTTAAATTCCAGCAGATCTCCCGGCTGGCATCGAAGCTCATGGCAGAGAGCCATCAGCGTGGAAAAGCGGATTGCCTTGGCCTTGTTATTTTTCAGGATTGACAGATTCGCCGGGGTTATGCCAATCCTCTCGGCAAGCTCGCCGCTGGACATCTTCCGCTTTGCCATCATTACGTCCAGATTTACCAATATCTCCATGGGTGCGCCTCTTCAAATCGTAAAATCAAGCTCGGATTTCATGGCATTCGCCTGCTGAAACACATTTTTCACGATACGCACGATCAGCGCCATAAAAGCCGCCGCGATGGACACGAACAGAAAGGGCAGATAGTAAATACAGCTTACAAGGCAAATAATTGCCGCGCCCGCACAGCACCAGCTGACTGCGCGCAAATGCTTTACGTTCTCTTCTATAAAAACGCGGCCTTCCTTCATGCTACCCAGCAGTTTCCCCAGATGAAACAACAGAAGCCAGGCAAACACACTGCAAAGATAGATCGTGGCCATAAAAGCAATCCCGCATTGCCATGGCATATTGCGAAGATGGATAAACCAACGCACTGCCCAGTAGCAGCCGATATCCAGCGCTGCCAGCAGCAGGGCAAATACCGCCGTGCATACCTGAGATAACACGATACTCTTATCTTTCGTCCAGTTCATATCACCAACTCCTTCCATGGGATATGGTAACATAGGTATTGTTGTTTGTCAATTATTTTTTATTGTTTTTCGATAAATTTTTGTTTATAAAAAGCAGATACATGGGAAGTCCACAGTACCTGCTTTTTTCGTCAGTTATCTTTTTGTTTCAGGGAATCAGTAGTTCTCTTCCCTTACTTCAAAGCAGCTCTGGGGATAGGCGCATACGGGGCATACCTGCGGGGCCTTGGTTCCGACAACAACGTGTCCGCAGTTGCGGCATTCCCACAGGGCAGTTGCCGCTGCCGCATATCCGATACTGCTGGCAGGCCGCCGCAATCAGCGCAGAGCTTGCCACCGCCACCGCGTCGGCACCCAAGGCAAGGGTCTTGGCAAAGTCCGGCGATACCCGCAGACCGCCTGTGATGACAAGCGCAATATCCGAATGGATGGAATCCCGATACTTCCTTGTCCGGGACAGCGCATATATGGCGGGAACGGTAGTTGCATCCCGCAGAAGCAGAGGGCTGGAACCGGTCGCGCCGCCGCGTCCGTCGATGGTGACAAAGTCCGATTCGGTATACACGCAGTATTTCAGGTCTCTTTCCAGTCGGCCTGCCGCGATCTTTATACCAATAGGTCTGCCTCCTGAGCGGCTTCTCAGCATATCGACCATGTCTTTCAGGCCTTCTTTCGAGTTAATCTCCGGGAATTTGCTGGGGCTCTGTACATCCTCGCCTACCTTCTTGCCGCAGATTGCCGCGATCTCCGGCGTGACTTTGCTGCCGGGCAGATGTCCGCCCATTCCGGGCTTCGTGCCCTGTCCGATTTTGATCTCAATGGCATCTGCCGCCTGGAGATTTTCGTCGGTTACGCTGTATTTGTTGGGGATGTACTCGAAAATATATTTATAAGCCGCGTCCCGCTCCTCAGGCAGGATGCCGCCTTCTCCGCTGCACATAGCCGTTTTCGCCATAGCCGCGCCTCTTGAAAGAGCTGTCTTTGCCTCTTTCGATAAGGCTCCTTTCCAAACTATCCGTTTTTCTGACATTCGCTGCAGATTCCTTCAAATAAAATTCTGTGCCTGCTTACCGCAAATCCCGTTTTTTCGGAAATACTTTTATCATATTCCTCCCTATATTCCATCGGAGCATCCACAGCCCTGCCACATTTCATGCAAATCAGATGATAATGCTTGTCCAGACGGCTGTCATATCGGTTCGCCGCCGGAACGCACACATGGGTGATCTCGCCGTTTTCGGAAAGGACGCGCAGGTTTCTGTATACGGTGCCTTTGCTGATCCGGGATACCGTTCATGAATTTCATCATAAATCTGATCCACCGTGGGGTGGTCGCATCGTCCCATAACCGCATCCCAAACGATCCGGCGCTGCTTCGTATTCCGCTGCACAAGATCCTTTTTCATGGTTGCTCCTTTTTTGCTATTAGTACCTATTACTAATAATATATTTCATGCCCGAAAGACCCGCACACACCAGGGGACTGGCGTTGCTATCTACGCATGAGGGATTTGTCCCTCGATTGACAATCAGCCCGTGCATGGCGATATCGTATCATTGCAAACAGGGGCTATCTGTTCCCTCAGGTCCTTCGGGAAACAGGCAAAAACTTTCTTGTCAAAAGCATATGCGCATAGGTTAACAGCATAAAATTCCTCTTTTGATCGAAATAAGTCAGCAAAATGCTTTGTATAGGAATAGTGCCACTGTTAAAAGAGCAAACTTTCATATCTAAACAAAAAAATGAAGTCCCTGCCAACCTTCTGATGAAGGTCGGCAGGGACTTAAATGTATAATTATGAGATCTCTTTACGCTAAAATTCCATAGGCAAACTTTACTCCCAGAATTTTTGCAACGCTCTTATCAATGCGGTCTTCGCTGAGACGCCCTTCTGCTATGGCGTCAAGTACGGCCTGATAGGATTCGGCCAGACCATTTGGCATGAGGATAATATCGCATCCGGCCTCAATCGCCTGAACGGCAGCCTCTCCTGGACTCAGCTCCTTTGCAACTGCGTCCATTGCCAAAGAGTCCGTAATCACAAGCCCCCGGAAGCCTATTCGCTCTTTCAGAATCTCCGTGACCATGGTGTAAGATAAGGACGCCGGAGTCATATTCCCGGTAATGCTCGGCGCTGCAATATGCCCGACCATGATACCGTCTGCCTCTGTGGCTCGCAGAAAAGGCAGCCATTCGCAGTTTGCCATCTCTTCCTCTGTTTTATAGCTTACCGCACAGCTGTTATGGCTGTCCTCCGCCGTGTCCCCGTGGCCGGGAAAGTGTTTAAAAACAGGGATTATACCGTTTTGCCGCAGGCCTTCGGCCATGGAAGCCGCCATTTCTGCTGCCGTCTCTGCGTCAGAGGAGAAGGCTCTCTCTCCAATGACCGGGTTCAGAGGGTTTGTGTTTACGTCCGCATCCGGGGCAAAGTCCATGTTGAAGCCATAGCTCTTCAAATAGGTGCCGATGGTATTTCCCATCTCGAATGCCTGATCCGGCTCTCCGGTTGCTCCCACGGCAGCGGCGCTTTCGTATTCCGGAAGATCGAAGTTGGGATGGTTCGCCAGCCGGGAAACAATTCCTCCCTCTTCATCCACCGCGATAAAGAGAGGCGTGGTGCTGTTTTCCTGCAAAGCAGAAATGAACTCCGCAAGCTGCTGTGGATCCGTAATGTTTTTGCCGAAGAAAATGATACCGCCTACATGATATTTTTGCAGGGAATCCGTCATGGCGTCCGTCAAGCTTGTAACCCCCGAAGCCCCTGCATCATTGATCTGTTCCTGTTCCTGCGCAGGATCCAGTGCGTCGGGGCGTATAATAAAAAGCTGCCCGACTTTCTCTTCCGGCGACATCTGAGACAGCAGCAAAGCGACGCTGTCGGCTTCCTCCTGTTCCGGAATGACCAATGCCGGAGTCATTTCCTCCGATGCTGACGGCACCGCATCTTCGGAGTCGGAGCCGTCATGAAAGAGAAAAATGTCCAGGCATAAAAGCAATATATCCAAACCCAGCAGAAAAACAAGAAAAAGCTTAAATTTTCTCTTCATAACCTCATAATACGCATATTTTATTCTGCGGAGCAATTTGTTTTCGGAAATTGATTGTGTCCAAAACAAAGGGGCTTATTCAAACTCGCTCCTGCAAACCGGAAATTAAACAATTTTGTATATATCGTTTAGCTCAGAGTTGCAGGATTATTCCGATTATCTAAGAATTTTTGACTATCCAAAATTCTGTTGTCACAGTGTTGTCATTGCCTGTTAGCGAGATGTTCTACTTTAATATCATATGTCAAATGGTTTTTCACTTTATAATTCTTTCATCGCATCTGTTGAATTTATAAATTCAATGATACTCTTCATGAGTTCGGATTTATGTTTTCCATCTCGTTGTATTTTCTTAATCGTACACTCCCATACAATTAGGCACTTTATACCCCGCTCTTGTAGTTGCTCTCGGACTACAGCATCACGTCTGACATTATCATCAAACTTCTTCCGCCAGAAGTCTACACGGGATTTTGGCATATAAGCATATTTGCATCCTTGGTGCCGATGCCAGAAGCAACCGTGGACAAAAATTGCTGTATTGTACTTCCGAAGAAAAATGTCAGGGTGTCCCGGCACATAATCAGGTGCTATACGAT
>CAZESU010000095.1:0-7811 GCA_964515275.1 uncultured Oscillospiraceae bacterium | reverse complement strand
GGGGCATGGTTACATTGGTCGCTTTGGCAATTACCGCCTTGTTTTGAAATAGACAACTGCCATGGTCGGAGATATGGCTTGCCTATGGTAGGCTTTGCTTTAAATCGTTTTTGAGGGTTCTATAATAAATGTTGGGGTCAGTAGGAAAGGCTGACCCCAATGTCAAATCAATGCGCATATGCGGATATTTTGAAAGGGATTTCGATCGATTTTTTCGGTCGGGATCCTTTCTTACTATCATACGGACATTTGCGCGGTGTTGCCCTAAACGTGAAATTGATTCAGATAAAACTCCTTTACATACTTCACGAAAGCCTTTATATGCGACTTTTTACCGTTTTCAGTCAAATAAGAAATGGCAATGTCCCTTGTAAATTTCTGATTATCTATAGAAATGTAAGTAAGAGAGGGGATATCTTTTGTAATTTGCAAGGCTCTGAACTCCGGATAAATTGTCACAAATTTACCTTCCGCATCATTTCTCAAGATGTCAAGCACGGCACTGTTTTCTATCTGCATGGAGTAGTGCAGCTGCAGGTTCGCTGAACTGACGCTTGCGTCTAAAGCTTTTCTCATCGGAGCATCCGGTGGGAGAGTAAGAATATTCGGCATTTCCGCAATCTCGGCAAGGCTTATATTATCTAAATTTAATTTCACATAAGGCGAGCTTTTTGGTAAGAGCAGGAAAAACGGCTCAGAATGAACTATTTCCATCGTGATACCCTTACCTTCAATCGGAGGGGAGCTTAAAACTACATCGGTTAAATGAGTAATCAAGGAGTGCTTCAGCTTTTCATATTGAAAATACTGCTCGATGTCTGCCAACGTTCCCGGGTTATCAAGCAGGTAATTGTTCACGATCATGGCAACATGCTGCATGCCGCTGCCAACATGAAGCATGTTGTTTTCAGCTTTCAGGAATTGAATGGTTGCAGTCAGGGAATAGTAGCTGCTACATAAGGTCTGGGCATAGGGCAGGCATCTTTTTCCCGCTTCAGTGAGTTTAAGCCCGTGCGTTGTGCGCAAAAAAAGAGAGACGCCGAGTTCCGCTTCAAGCCGGCGAATCGAGGCGCTGAGAGCCGGCTGACTTATATTGCACTCTTCAGCGGCACGGGTCATGCTTCCGTTTTTGGCAATGGAACAGAAATATCGAAACTTGTTTATCATGTAAGTTTCCCCCCAGCAACATAGATGCTTTATGGAAATCCCGCATAAACATAAATATATTCGCATTTTTATAATAGCAGAGTTTTATGAAAAGTGCAACAAAAATACTGGATTTTATTGAAAAAAATGACCAGTGATATAATAAAATGTTATCGCACGAAGCGATAATAGTATTTGCTTAATTGAATAAAACCGGTAATATTAAATCAGGCAAAGTTTTAAAACATGTCAAAAAACGACAGAAAGGAAAAAAGTCATGAAAAAACTTGTAGCAATTCTCCTTTGCGCAGTCATGCTGTTTAGCTTATGCGCGTGCGGACAGAAGGCAGCTCCCGCGCCCGTTCCCAGCAGCGATGCTCCGGCCGATGAATTTGCGGACATCGAAGAGATATCTTTCTCCCTTGGCGATGTTTCAGGTTCCGGCACTTTCCTTGAGCAGAATGCGGAGTTCTTTGCTGAAAAGGTTAGTGAGCTTTCCGGTGGCAAGATGAAGGTCGATGTTTTCTCCGATGGACTTCTCGGCACGGAAGATGCCCTGATGACCAACATTCAGAGCGGTGCGCTCGAAATGGCAAATTTCTCGTCCACCTTTACCAACCTTGTTAAGAGCGCGGGCATTTTCGATTTCCCCTATCTCGTGACCGACCGCGCGCAGCTCGATCTCCTTGAGGAGGCAGGCGTTATTGATTTTATCAGAGCGGAAGCCGAGAGCGTCAACATCAAGATCGTTGCCCTGAATGAGAACGGCTTCAGGCAGATCACAACCAATACCCCCGTTGTCGAACCCGAAGATCTTGCAGGTATTGTCATTCGGACTCCGTCCAACTCTCTGCGTGTAAAGACATTTGAAGCGTTAGGCGCAAACCCTGTTTCCATTTCTTTTTCCGAGCTGTATCAATCCCTTTCTCAGCATATCTGTGACGCGCAGGAGAATCCCCTCGCGACCATCGTTGCTTCTCAGTTTTACGATTACCAGAGCTGCCTCTGCATTTCCAACCATGTTTACACTCCCGGCTGGATCTGCATGAACCTCAATCTCTACAACTCTCTGTCCGATGCCCAGCGCGCCGTTATTGACGAAGCCGGTGCATTGACTACTCTGTATGTAAGAGAAGCCGGCGCTCAGGCAGACGAAGAGAACCTTGAAGTATGCAAAGCACATGGCATGGAGATTACCTATGCTGACGTTGACGCGTTCCGCGCGATTGTAACTCCTCTTTGGGATGAATTCGCTGATAGTGTCGGCGGCGCGGACTTTGTTAATATGGCAAAGGAAGCGCTTGGTGTGTAATTTCACTTTCGTGTGTTTTCAAAGTCTTTAAGGAGTGAAGCTTAAATGAATAAAGCAATAAAAGTGTTTCGCTCCATCCTCACAATTCTGCTATGCGCAATGACGGCAATGGATGTTGTTATCATTGTTGCCCAAGTCGTTTTCAGGTATTTTCTGAAAATATCCCTTGCCTGGGCAACGGAATTGGCAGGTGTTTCGCTGGTATGGATTACATTTCTCGGAGCGACGCTTGCGACACTGGATGAGAGCAACATTAACTTCAATGGATTTATTGACAAGCTGCACGGCGTCCCGAAGTTCATACTGAAGACCGTCTGCAACCTTTTCGTGCTTTTCATGTGCTATGTTCTTATCCGTTACGGTTATAAGAGCGTGCTCATCGGAATCAACTCAAATATGGTTGCCCTGCCTACTACTATGGGAGTGTGTTGTTCCGTTATTCCCATAAGCGGAGTGCTTATGGCGGGTGCTGTCGTGTTGAATATTGTTAAGGACGCCAAAGTCTGCTTCGGGGCTACTGAGGAGATCGATTCCGTCGCCGCCGTTTATGACGATGTCCCGGAAGAAGTAATGAAAAAAGCTACGGAAGCGTTTGCTGAAAAGACTGGTATAAACGACGCAGCAGAAGGAGGAGACAAATGATAGCGATAGTATTGATAGCGGCCCTTGTCTTCTTCGTTGTTCTCGGAGTCCCGGTTGCCTTCTCAATTGTTTTATCGGCATCGGTGGGCATTCTGGTCAGCGGCATCAGCAATCTCGGCGCGATACCGATGCAGATGTATGGAGGCGTAAACAGCTTTACACTTATGGCTATCCCGATGTTTGCCCTTATGGGTGAAATAATGGGGCAAACTTCACTTGGTACAAAGCTGATAAACATTGCCAACGAGCTGGTCGGCTGGATGAAGGGCGGCCTTGCAATGGCCACGGTCGTTGTCTGCATGATGTTTGGTACGATTTCCGGCTCTGCTGTCGCCGCGGCCGCCGCCCTTACCGGGATTCTTGTCCCTGAGATGGAGAAGAAAGGATACCCAAAGGAACTGAGTGTATCCATTATGTCTTCCTCATCCACTCTTGCGATTATTATCCCGCCAAGCAGCATATTGATTCTTTACGGCGTTGCGGCAGGAGTATCGATAGCTGACCTGTATCTTGCGGCTGTCATACCGGGTATTTTCTGTGCAGCCTTCCTTATGGTGGTTGCGTATGTCTATGCTAAAAAGCTCGATTTGCCTAGGGAAAACAGGTTTTCCATTAAGGGATTGCTCAAAGCCCTGATTGACGGCTGGGCGGCGCTGCTTATTCCGATTGTGATTTTCGGCGGCATTTTCGGCGGAATATTTACCCCGACTGAGGCCGCGGCAGTGTCTGTTATCGTTGCGCTTCTCGGCGGCATCAAAGAGATAAAACTGAAGATGCTGCCTAAGATGCTGATAAGGACTGCCCTTTCCACAGCGATCGTCACCTTCATGGTCGCAGGCTCGTCTTCGCTTGTTACTATTATGACTTTGAGCCGCGCTCCGCAGGCAATCACAGCATTTATTACAAGCATTACCTCCAACAAGTATATTATCCTGTTTTTCCTGAACGTTCTGCTTTTTGGTCTCGGAATGATACTTCACGGCAACGCGATCATTATGCTTGTCATTCCGCTGGCACTGCCTGTAATGGAAGCGCTCGGCGTAAATCCGATTCACTTCGGCCTCATTATGTGCCTTGGTGTCGGTATTGGCCAACAGACACCACCTGTGGCATCCGTTCTGCTTACAACCTGCTCGATAGCGGGAGTAACGGTACCAAACACATGGAAGTTTCTTCGCTGGTTCCTGTTGGCATCGGTGCTCGCATGGATGTGCATCACTTATATACCGTGGATATCCACCTGCATCGTTTCATGATTATTAATTCAAAAAAGGAGTATATTGGTTTATGCAAATTGATAAGGAAAAATGCATAAAGTGCGGCCAGTGCATTCCGTATTGCCCGATGGCGTGCATTTCAAAAAACGCGGACGGCGTTGTCGAGATCGATCTCGATGAATGTGTCGAATGCGAAGTTTGCAGGAATTCCCGGGTTTGCCCCAGAGACGCTCTGTATCTGCAGGAACTCGACGACATAAGAATTCTTCGCAATCAGTTCTCCAATCCCCTTATTACTCACCCCAAGACCGGTGTTCCCGGACGCGGAACTGAAGAGATGAAGACAAACGAGGTGACCGGCAGATTTAAGAGAGGCCGTGCAGGCGTCTGCATTGAGCTTGGCCGTCCCGGTACCGGAACACGCCTCAGCGATGTGGAGAAGGTGGCCATGGCAGTAGCACCGTACGCAAAGTATGGTTTCGAGCCTCATAACCCTGTAACTGCGCTTATGGTTGACAGCACCGGCAAGCTTCGCGATGATGTTTTGAATGAAAAAACCCTTTCCGCGATTGTTGAGATTGAAGTCGACCAGAGCGATATTGCCGGCGTCCTTGACGCGATCAAGGCAATTCAGAAGGAGGTCAACACCGTGTTCAGCGTTGACTTCGCAGGCCGCCTTGAGCCAGATGAGAGGTTCCCCGCAAAGAAAGTCGCGGAAGATGCGGGCTACATACTCTCTCTAAACGGCAAGACCAATGTCGGTCTTGGTAAACCCCGTGCAAAGGAGGACTAAGAAATGTCTCATACTTTACATCGTTACGGCATCAATGAAACTGACCTGAAGGATGATTTTGTCGTATTCGCAATCGCCGCTCAGACTGTGAACGCAAAAGGAATCAGCCCCCAGTTCAAAGAATTTGAAAAGGTTGTCATGAAGTACAATCCGGTCAACTACGGAGATATGAGAACAGGCAATCAATTTAACGTCGGTTTGGAAACTGTCGGGTCATCATATCATGATAACAGCATAGTTCATGCGGTATTCACGGATGAGGATACAGTAGCAAAGGTGCTCAAGGATCTCTATGACGCGAATCTGGATCTCTCCATTGTCGTTTCAGGGCTTATTGAGCACACCGCGGAGTGCTGCCATGAAGCCGGCATAAGCCCGCACACGGTTGAATATTCAATGGGCATTTGGGGAAAGACAGAGAGGCTCCCCGCTGAGGATATCCTCCGAGTAAGCACCATGTGCGGACACGGTATGCTGGCCTTCAATCTGATTAAAGACCTTTCTACCAAGGTCGCGAAAGGGGTCATCACATCAAAACAGGCTTCCGAAAAGCTCGCGGGCTTGTGCCACTGCGGCGTGTTTAACCCTGTTAGAGCGGCACGCATCATTGACAAAATCGCGGCCGACATTTAAGGCCAAAAATGCCTGATAAAGCCACACAAATAAAAGAGAGACATGCAGAAGCATGTCTCTCTTTTATTTTATCTTCTATACTTTGCTGATACGCTTCTGGTAATAGCGGAAGGCGGTGGGGATGGCGTGTTCTCTTTGAATCTCCCCGGGGCTTTTCCAGAGGAAGTCTCCCCCCTCCCCGGCGCAGTCCACAAAAAAGCCGCTCATGTGCCACTCCACATGGGTAAACACGTGCTTTGACTCCCCACAGGGGGTGCAGGACAGGGGGCACAGACCCAATGCCCTGACATAATCTTCCGCCTGGGCGCCGCTGAGCCTTCCCTCCACGCCGGGAAACTCCCACAGCCCCGCCAGAAGCCCGCTGCCGGGGCGGCGGCGGATGGCATATTTCCCCTGGTGCCGCAAGAGCAGCACCGTCCAGTCCTCCACGCGCCGCTCCTTCAGCGGGGATTTGACCGGGAAACGGTCAACGGCATCGGTCTCACGGGCAAGGCAGTGCTCCCGCAAAGGGCAGAGGGGGCATTTTGCCTCCCCGTTGGGGATGCATACCGTCTCCCCCAGCTCCATGATGCCCTGGGTCAGAAGGGAGGCCTCCTCCCCGGAGGGGTAGCTTTGGCGCAGAAGCTCCGTGACCCATGCCTTTGTTTTCGCTGCGTGGATATCCTCATCGCAGGCCAGAAGCCGCATCACCACCCGCAGCACGTTGCCATCCACCGCGCTCTCCGGCTGTCCGAAGGCGATGGAGGCGATGGCACCCGCCGTATAGTCCCCGATGCCGGGCAGCTTTTTCAGCTCAGCCGCTTCCCGGGGCAGCCGGCCGGCGTACTTCTCCACAATCAGGACGGCGGCTTTTTTCAGGTTCCGGGCCCGGCTGTAATAGCCCAGCCCCTCCCACAGTTTCATGAGCCGGTCGTCCTCCGCCTGTGCCAGCGCCTCCACTGTGGGAAAGGCCCGGAGAAAGCGCTCATAATAGGGGATGACCGCCTCAATCCTGGTCTGCTGGAGCATGATCTCCGAGATCCACACATGATAGGGCGTGGGCTCCTGCCGCCAGGGCAGGGTGCGCCCGATGTCCCGGTACCACTCGATAATCAGCGGCAGGCAGCGATTCAGCTTCTCTGCGGCATTTGCTTCCATACAGACCTCCCGAAAAATCATTATGGCTCATTATCCAACATTTTCGGGCTTCCTGCAAGTACCTTTTAAAGGACGATGCCGTTGATGGCCTCGATCAGGTCCACCACCTGGGGCCGGGGCACCAGAGACACCGGCTCCCCGTCCACAACCGCGAGGCAATATGTGCCGTCATAGCGGTAAAGCTGAACGAAAACCTGAGGATACTGTTCGTTGTCCAGATAAACCGTCAGGCCGATCTCCATCTTCTCCGAAGGCTTCTCCGCAGTGAAGCTGTCGGCGCTCTGGGCTTCCAGCGCGCTCTGCAGGGCGCTGATATCCGTTTCCTCTTCCTGATACAGCCAGACCTGCTCATCCTCCGTCTCTTCCGGTTCCTGAAGAATGAGGCTGTAATCCTCGCTCTCCAGAAAGATATCCACCTGGGTTATATCCGCAAAGTCGGCAGTGAGCACCTCCAAATGCCGCAAATCGTCATAGGATGCCGCCATCAGCGCCTCATAGTCATCGGAACCAATCTGATATACGATCCGTGAGTCGCCGATGCGAAGGTAGGCGGTAATCTCTTCATCCTCCGTATCCTCCCCGGCTGCCGCCAGCTCTGCCGGGTCCCTGCTGATGCTGAGGGTAAAGGATGCCAGGACCTCTTCCTCCTGATCGTCCATCTCCTTATCGTCCATCTCCAGATAATCCACCGTCACGGTCAGCTCTGGCGCGTCCAGACCATAGCTTTCCAGTTCCTCATCGCTGACGTTATAGCTCACATAGTCGCTGAGGTCCACACAGGACGAGGACGCGGAGGAAACCGGCGAGGATGTCACCCGTGACGATAGCTGGAACTATGCGGATATTCTCTGGAACGGCATACAGGCCAAAGCCGTACAGACGGCGTTTGAAAAACTGATACTGTTTTTTCATAAAGCCGTTCGGCATTATG
>CAZESU010000094.1:0-7813 GCA_964515275.1 uncultured Oscillospiraceae bacterium | reverse complement strand
AAGGAAGATACGGTGAAAGAAACCCAGGAAGGGTGTCTTTCACGTCCAATAAAGTGTCATTTTTGAACTTTTTGAAAAAGTTCAAAAATGCAAACAGCTTGTTGAAAAAGTCCCGAAGGACTTTTTCAACAAGCTGTCAAGCGGGCAGAGTTTTCTGCCCGCTTGTATGCTGGGCTCAATTATTCCACTGTGACAAGGCCGTCCTCGCCGAGGGTGACACTCATACCGGTTTTTACATACTCGAGAAATTCGTCCCCGAGATTATCGACAACGGGCATTTTGCTGTCTGTCCACACGCAGCCGAGAATGGCGCCGGAGGCCGCCAGAGAGTCAATGGGCATGGAAAAAAGCATGCAGGCCGGCTGCTTATTCAATGCGCAGGCGGTGAAGAGCGCCATGCCGCCGGTGGTGGATCCGATGGTCATGGGCAGGCACAGAGCCTTTCCGATCATGGGCTTTTTGTACAGATCCGGGTTATTCTGGTCGCCGCATTTCACCTGCTTGTCGCCAAACATCATGGCCATCTGGTAACTGGCAAGGGTGTTGAAGCCACCGTGGCTGACAAGGGCCTCTGCGGTGCAGGTGCCGGGTACGATCACGCGTCCTTTAAACTGCTTCATTTCCTTACCTCCTTGCCGGTAATAAAGTCGAGAATATCGGCCTCGGTGTAATATCTGGCGCTGGTATAGGTGCGCAGCTTGTTGGAGCTGGTGATGACCGCTTTCTTCTTGCACAGGGGGTTATTCATGTACATGAGGGGGCATATGTAGCTGAGCACCACGCCGTAGTTCTTCAATCGGCAGGCGTCAGTGCTTTTTTCAAATTCCTTGATCACAGCGGGAGCCGCGGTGAATACGGTAGGAATGGCGACCTTGGAGCGTCCGCTCTCACGCAGTCCCTCGCCCACGGCATCGGTCCAGTCCTTAAGCTGCTGGAGAGACATATGGGGGCAGCCCACAAAGCACAGTTCCGGCTTCGCATCGGGATCCTTCCACACCACAGGATAGGCGGCCTTTACGCGCTCCAGTTCCTCGTCGTCGATCACATAGACTTTTGCACCCTCTTTGATCAGTGCCTCGCCCTGCTCTTTCGCCTCGGGCGTCAGGTTTGCAATGTGATAGAGACCCACAGCACCGTTGGAGGCGGTGGCAGCGCCAAAGTCCTTCAGATAGGTGCAGGTTTTATCGTCAAGTTCGGTCCCCAGCCACTTCTCCATGCCCTTTATGTAGGGTACGTCCTCCATAACCTTCATGCCAATGGCGGAGCCCAGAAGCTGTGCCTCAGGCTTGTGCTCACACTTCACTTCCACAACCCAGGTGGCCTTGCGACCCTCATCGGTGAGAAGTCCGAACTCGGGTACGAAGCCTGCGATGGAGCCCATCAGCTCCAGTATGCCGGAGTTGCGGTTGCAGCGGGCGCCCAGAACGGAATTTGCATAGACCACGGCGGAAGACTCGGCCCAGGAGAGAATCTCGCCCTTTTGGGGCTTGTTGCCTACCTGATCCATATAGCAGGTACAGGTATATCCGTCGCTATCCAGTATGCCGAGTTTGCGAAGCTGCTCCTCACAGCGTTCCTGCTCGGTGTACATGAACTTTTTGAACACGATGTTTTCCAGAAAAGAAGAGGGAACGTTGGGATCCAGAGGTTTGGGGTCTGCCGTAAACTTCTGCCCCCCGGACAGGCCGGCGCTGATGAGCTGGTCGTACAAATCGAACACAGGCTTCATTACTTTAGGGCCGAAGCTGATAACTGTGTGACCGTATTTGCCGGTGACCGGGACCATGCGCTCTGCCCCGAAGGTTTCGCCGTACATGACGAGAGTTTTTACGATCTTTGCCATGACCTCGCCTTTTTCTCCGTTGAGCAGTGCCTGCTGCTCGTCTGTCAGATGCATAGAATCACTTCCTTTTAAGAAATAAAGGTCTCTTGTCGATATTTTAACAGTTGTGTATATAAAAGTCAACGTGAGAAAGGAACAGGAATTGTAAACCAAAAATTAATAATTCTCAAGATGAAGCGCATCTGTTGAAATTACGGATATTTGTGTTATAATTTATGAAAAATAATTTATGTTGTATGGAGGCATCAAAAAATAATGGCAAAGAAACAGTTCAAGGCGGAATCCAAGCGTCTGCTTGACCTGATGATCAATTCGATTTACACCAACAAGGAGATCTTCCTCCGGGAGATCATCTCCAACGCATCCGACGCCATAGACAAGCTGTGCTACCTGTCCCTGACGGACGATAAAGTAGGGCTTGACCGTTCAGATTATAAGATAGACATCGTCATCGATAAGGATGCCCGCACCATCACCGTCCGCGACAACGGCATAGGTATGACCATGGAAGAGACCGAAAATAACCTTGGCGTTATCGCAAAGAGCGGCTCCTACAAGTTCAAGGGCGAGATGGACAAGGAGCAGGCCGGGGAGGATATCTCCATCATCGGCCAGTTTGGCGTGGGCTTTTACTCTGCTTTCATGGTGGCTGACGAGGTCACCGTCATCAGCCGCAAGTATGGCAGCAATGAAGGCGTAAAGTGGGAGAGCCGCGGCGCCGACGGCTATACCGTCACTCCCTGTGAGCGGGAGACTGCCGGCACCGACGTTATCATGCACATCAAGCCCGACACCGAGGATGAGATCTACGGCTCTTATCTGGAGGTATGGAAGATAAAGGCCCTGGTAAAGAAATATTCCGACTATGTGCGCTGGCCCATCAAGATGGACATAGAGCACCAGGAGCGCTTCGAAACAGGCGAGACTGACGATGAGGGCAAGCCCAAATACGATTACCGCATGGTAACGGAAAACGAGACCGTCAACAGCATGGTCCCCATCTGGCAGCGCAGTAAAAACGAAGTGACCGATGACGACTGCATCGCTTTTTACAAGGAAAAGAACCGTGACCGGAAGGACCCTTGCGCCCTGATCCGCGTAAATGCCGAGGGCACCGTGTCCTACAAAGCCATGCTCTTCATCCCCGGCGAGGAAAACGAGAATGCCTTCATGGGTGAGAACAAGGGCGGTATAACCCTGTACTCCAATGGCGTTATGATTATGGAGAAGTGCGACAAGCTGGTGCACGACTACTTCGACTTTGTAAAAGGTGTTGTGGACTCTCCCGATCTGTCCCTGAACATCTCCCGTGAGATCCTGCAGCACGACAGGCAGCTTCGCGTCATAGGCCAGAACCTTGAGAAAAAGATAAAGGGCGAACTGGAAAAGCTCATGCGGGACGACAAGCCCAAATATCAGGAGTTTTTTAAAAACTTCGGTGTCCATCTCAAGTGCGGTGTCTGCGACGAATATGGCAGATACAAGGATTTCCTCCGGGATCTGCTCATATTCTACACCTCTGAGGATAATCAGATCACTCTGAAGGAATATGTGGAAAATATGCCCGAGAGCCAGAAATGCATATACTATGCAAGCTCCGACTCTCTCAAGCACGCCATGAGCCTGCCCCAGTGCGATCAGGTCCGCTCGAGAGGTTACGAGATCCTCTATCTCACCACCCCGCTGGACGAGATGGTGCTGGAAAGCCTCCGGGATCAGGACGGCAAGACCTTCTGCAACATCGTCACTGACGATCTGGGCTTTGAGACCGAGGAGGAAAAAAAGGCTGCCGAGGAACGAGATCTGGAAAATAAGGATATACTTGATTTTGTGAAGGAGTCTCTGGGCGAGAGCGTTACCAAGGTAAGGCTTTCACGCAAGCTCTCCGCTTTGCCCTGCTGCCTGACCACCGACGGGGGAGTGACGCTGGAAATGGAGAAATATTTCCGTCACGGCCCCAGTGAGGAAATGAGAAAGATCCGGGCAAACCGTGTGCTGGAGCTGAATCCGGAGCACAAGGCCTTTGCCGTGCTGCAGGAGGCATATTTAAACGATAAGGACAAGGCTGCAAACCTGTCCAAAATCCTTGAGACCATGGCAGAGCTGATGGCAGGCTGCGATATCGAAGACCCGGCCTCCTTTGTGGCTCAGGTCAGCGAGCTTTTCTGAACCCAAAACAATTTTTTCTGGAGATAAACGATGGGAAAACGGCTGGGAATTTACATCCATATACCGTTCTGTGCCAGTAAATGCAGTTATTGTGACTTCTACTCTCTGTCCGGCTGCGATTATCTGATGCCGGAATATCACGAGGCGCTTCTTGACCACCTTGAGGAGTCGGCCGACGCAATAAAAAAATATGAAGTGGACTCCATTTACTTCGGCGGAGGTACCCCCAGCTTTTACGGGGCGGACAGAATTGTGGACATTTTCAACGCCCTGAAGCTCAACGGCAACGTGCGCACCGACGCGGAAGTGACGGTAGAGTGCAACCCGGACAGTATAAGTCTCAACGCACTGAAACTTCTGCGGCAGGAGGGTGTGAACCGTATTTCCCTGGGTGTGCAGGCTTCTGATAACAATCTTCTGAAGCTTATCGGGCGCCGGCACAATTTCCAGCAGGCCCAAAAGGCGGTCTATAATGCCAGAAAGGCCGGCTTTGATAATGTGAGTGTGGATCTGATCTACGGTCTGCCCAGCCAGACCAAGGGCGACTGGGCAGATACCCTTGCCAAGGTGGTAGAACTGCATCCGGAGCACATATCCTGCTACGGGCTGAAGCTGGAACCGGACACTGAGATGTACCGCAATTATAACGGCTCGCCCATCCTGCCGGATGATGACGAGCAGGCGGATATGTACTGTTATGCCGCCGAGATGCTGGGGCGTTACGGCTACCGCCAGTATGAGATATCCAACTTCTGCGCCCCGGGCTTTGAGTCACAGCACAACCTGAAATACTGGAATCTGGACGACTACATGGGCTTTGGCCCGGGTGCCCACTCCTGTGTGGGAAATCTACGGTACAGCTTTGTAAAGGATCTGAAACAATATATTTCCGGCGTGGATCGGAAAGTGAGCATCATCGATGAATATGAAAACATTGACCCGATGGAGCGGGCGGTGGAGTACATAATGCTTGGTATGCGCACATCGAGAGGTATTTCCGAGCATGATTACCGTCTGCGCTGCCAGAGCGACTGGAGACCTGTGTATCAGGTGCTTCTTGCGTTCCGGCAGAAGGGCTGGGCGGTGGAGGAAGAGGGGCGCTGGCATTTTACGGTGCCGGGCTTCCTGATATCCAATACGCTTATTGGCATACTGCTTGAGGCTCAGGCCAGCGGCAGAATAGAAGGTACGCCCTGGCTTGGTGAAGCGTTTCGGGCAGAAGAGAAAATCAGCGTTCCCAAGAGTGAGGAAGAGCTGTTCACGGAGCTGTATAAGCAGCAGATAAATGAGGACGAATAAATGAAAGAAAAAAAGGTTAAGGCCACCCCGGCAGAGCCTGCTGAGAAGAAGGCGGCCGGCGGTGCAAAAAAAAGAAAACTGATAATCATTTTATCTGTGGTGTTGGCAGCACTGGTTCTTCTGACAGTGGGGGCAACCTTTGCCGCACGGGCAATTACTATGAGCAACACCAACCTGCCGAATGTCTATGTTGGCGGGATATATGTTGGAGGAATGACCAGGGCGGAGACCAGAGCCGAGCTTGAAAAGCAGCTTTGGGATAAATCCGTCAGCGGTATACTGACTGTGAATCTGCCCCTGGATGTCAGCTTCCGTGTGGACTATACCAGAGCGGGAGCAAACCTGACTGCGGAAAAGGCGGTGGAGGCCGCATACCGTTACGGGCACGACGGCAGCTGGTTTGAAAATCTGTTCACCTATGTGAAGGGCGTATTTGCGCCGGAAGACATAAGCAACGAGGAACTGACCCTTAACAAGGACTATATTACCAGGCTGATGAACATCGGCATAGAGAAATTTAACCGGCGCATAGCTGATGAATATACTGTTGATGATGAAAATTCTCTGCTCGTCTTAATAAAGGGAGCAGGGCAGCTGACGATAGATGCCGATGCCCTCTATGAGCAGACGGCTCAAGCCCTTCTGGACAAGGAAACAGAGATTACCTGCACCCTGCCGGAGACCGGGCTCACCATGCCGGACTTTGAGGCTATTCATGAGGAACTTGCTGCAAGTCCTGCCGATGCCTATTACGACAAGGAGACCGATACCATCGTACCCGATGTGAAGGGTGTGGATTTTGATGTGAGCGAGGCGGAAAGCCTCTGGAATGCGGCAAAGACGCTGGAAACGGTGGAGATCCCCATAATGCTGACCGTACCGGAAGTCACGGAGGAGGGCCTGAAGGAACTCCTGTTCCGGGACAAGCTGGGGGCTACAACCACCTATTATTATGGCAGTACGGATAATCGCATCAATAATATCGACCTTGTAGTAAACAAGCTCAACGGGCTGGTGCTCCTGCCGGGAGAGGAGTTCTCCTATAACGACTATGTGGGCCAGCGCACCAAAGAAGCCGGATTCAAGGAGGCTGCTGCCTATAACGACGGTCAGGTAGTATATGAGGTTGGCGGCGGCATCTGCCAGGTATCCTCCACCCTGTACTGCGCCACGCTTGCCGCAAACCTTGAAACGGTGGATCGTACCTGCCACTACTTTGCGGTGGGTTATCTTGACAAGGGACTGGATGCCACTGTAAGCTGGCCCGGGCCGGACTTCAAGTTCAAAAACAACAGGGATTATCCCATCAAGATTGTTGCTTACAGCGACCACAATTCGAAGGCTCTGACCATAGAGATATGGGGCAGCAATATCGATGGCACTTATGTGGTGCCCAAGTCCTCCTGGTGGCCTATCTATGATACCACTTACCCCGATGTGCAGACAGGCTGGGGCGCGTTCTCCATGAGATATCTTTACGATAAAGACGGAAATCTGATCGACAAGATTGACGAGGCGGGGAGTACCTACTACCTCCATGATGAGGATATAAAGTGGCCTGAACAGGAAGCCACTACATCGCCCGACGAGGAGGGCGGCACGAACTCCGAAGGAGATACTGATACCGGCGGCGATGTTATCATCGTGAACGGCTGAGTATATATTTGAGCATTAGGAGAGAAGAGAGAATGGACAAGAGAAAAACCTTTTATATCACAACACCGATATACTACCCGTCTGACAAACTGCATATAGGGCATACCTACTGTACCGTCGCCACCGACGCCATTGCCAGATACAAGCGGCTCTGCGGCTACGATGTGATGTTTCTGACTGGTACCGACGAGCATGGCCAGAAGATCGAGGAGAAGGCAAAGGCCGCCGGCGTGACTCCCCAGCAGTTTGTGGACAACATTGTCACCGGCGAAAACGGCATCCTTGACCTGTGGAAGCTGATGAACATCTCAAACGACCGCTTTATCCGCACCACGGATAATTACCATGTCAAGGCCGTGCAGCGTATATTCAAGAAGATGTACGACAAGGGCGACATATACAAGGGCGCATACAAGGGCAAATACTGCACCCCCTGCGAGAGCTTCTGGACGGAAAGTCAGCTCAAAGACGGCAAGTGCCCCGACTGTGGCAGAGAAGTACATGACGCAGAGGAGGAGGCCTATTTCTTCCGCCTTTCCAAGTATGCTAAGCCCGTGCAGGAACTGCTGGAGAGCGGCACCTTCCTGGAGCCTGCAAGCCGGGTAAACGAGATGGTGAACAACTTTATCAAGCCTGGCCTTGAGGATCTGTGTGTCTCCCGCACCAGCTTTACCTGGGGCATTCCCGTGGACTTTGACCCGGGCCATGTGGTCTATGTCTGGGTGGACGCTCTGTTCAACTATTGTACCGCTCTGGGTCTGCTGAACGACCAGTATGACGATTTTGAAAAGTACTGGCCCGCAGATGTTCACATCGTGGGCAAGGAGATCGTCCGTTTCCACTCCA
>CAZESU010000093.1:0-7963 GCA_964515275.1 uncultured Oscillospiraceae bacterium | reverse complement strand
ACTGACCTGAATTTATGCTGCTAAATGTGTAACTTTTTTGTGGACAAGCGATAACCGCCCCAAGAACGAGCAGCGGCGTCCAGCCGAAGCCAGACGCCGCTATTCGTTTTCCAATCCCGCCAAACAGAATGCCGTGATTCGTAATTCTTGATGGTTTACTGTCTTACGAGCACTCCGCTAATGCGGTTCTTTTTTTATTAATTGATATGTATGATCTTCTCCGTCAATTCGGCTGGGGTAATGTTGGGGTTGTGGTAGCGTTCGCGCTTGACACTGGCACCACCCATATTGATGGCCTGCTTGGGGCAGTACTGCAGGCAGCTCAGGCACTGGATACAGTCGGTTCCGAACTGAGGCTTGCCGGAGGCAATGCTGATATTCCCTCTGGGGCAGATCCTTTCGCACTGGCCACAGGCGATGCAGTCGTCAGTAGCCGTCAGCTTCTGAGCCTTGAGCTTTGTCAGGGTAGGCCATGCCATGCTCTCCACTTTGTTCAGGAAGAAAGCGCCGGGGCGTTTGGGGGACTTTTTGCCGGCCAAAATGTCGTCCGCTATCTTTGCCGCCAGCTTTTCAGATCGTTTCTGAGCCTTTTCTGCACCCATAGGCGGCAACATCATGCCATGAGGGAGCAGCCAGATACAGGCGCACTGGTGAGTAATGCCTGCCCAGTAATCCAGAGGGATGATTTTGTCAATGGTGTTCAGACCCACGCCGGGATAGCCCGCGTAGCTGCACACGGCAAAGGTATAGGCTCCGTGCCCCACAGCCACACGCCGTGCATATTCCTCCACCTTGCCGGGAAGTCCGCCTGCGTAGCAGGGAAATACAAAACCAACTCTCTCTGCCTCGCGTACGTCGGTGAGAGCAGGGGCGCTGCGCATCATGACGATATCCGTATCGCCCAGCTTTTTGGCAATGTTTTTTGCGATGTCCAGGCAGTTTCCGCTGCCGGAATAGCAGAAGATAACGTTTTTGCTCATGCTGACATCTCCTTAAAAAATTTTAAAGCATAAAGATAGAATCGTCGTTCTCTATCCAATCGCTGACAGGGATGGTACGGTACTCGGTCTCCGTCATGCGGATGACCACTCTGTCGATACCGGCGTTGATGATCTGCCGCTTGCACATGGAGCAGGACATAGCATCGTGCAGCAGCTCGTTGGTGCGGGCATCCCTTCCCACAAGGTAGATGGTAGCACCTATCATGTCCCGGCGGGAAGCCGAAATAATAGCGTTTGCTTCCGCGTGGACGCTGCGGCAGAGCTCATACCGTTCTCCGGAGGGTATCTTAAGGCTCTCTCTGGTGCATGTTCCAAGATCTGAGCAGTTGCGGCGGCCTCTGGGGGCGCCGTTGTAGCCGGTGGAAATAATTTCATCGTTTCTGACGATGATCGCGCCGTATTTGCGGCGGAGACAAGTAGAGCGTTCCAACACCGAGTCTGCAATATCAAGATAATAATTTTGTTTGCTTGTACGGCTGTCCATAGGCACCTCCGTTTTATTCATTAACATATTAAATATACCTTAAGTTTATCGTATAAGTCAATATTGTGTGGAATTTTTAATATGGTTGTGATACAATAGCAGCTATGAACAGAAATTACCAGAAAGAATTGGACCGTATCATTCAGAAGAGAGGCAAAAAAATGCCCCGCGTGCTGCTGCACAGCTGCTGCGGTCCCTGCTCCAGCTCCGTGCTGGAATACCTTACCCAATATTTTGACGTGACGCTGCTTTGGTATAACCCCAACATTTACCCAAAGGAGGAGTTTGATCGCCGGTTTCAAGCCCAGGTGGAGCTCATTGAAAAAATGGGCCTTGCAGACAGCGTCAGCATTCTTGCCGAGCCCTGGAAGAGCGAGGACTATTACCGCCGGGTGAAAGGACTGGAGGGGGAGCCAGAGGGCGGCAAACGCTGTACCGAGTGCTTCCGCCTGCGCCTGATCGAGACGGCGCGGCTTGCCAAACACTATGGTTACGACTACTTCTGCACCACCCTTACACTGTCCCGCCATAAGGACTCGGTGAGGATAAACACACTGGGCGAGGAAATCGCCAAAGCCGTGGGCGTAAGCTGGCTGCCCTCGGACTTTAAGAAAAGAGACGGGGAAAAACGTTCTTCCGAACTCTGCGCAAAATACGGAATCTACCGCCAGCTGTACTGCGGCTGTGAATTCTCTCTGTATAAGAGGGAGCAGACTGCCGTCGAAATGGGCTCAGCCCCGCAAACCGCGATACCGCAGGTTTCCACACCCTGCGATAAATAAAAAATGGAGGTATCCTAAAAATGAATAACAGAACCCTGCGCACACATGCTCTTGCAGCAGCCGCCATTGTCGGTGCCGCTTACGCGGTACTCACTATGGCGCTTGCCCCTATCAGCTACGGAGCCATACAGCTCCGCATTTCGGAAGTCCTTTGCATCCTGCCCTACTTTATGCCATGTACAGCGTGGGGACTATTTATCGGGTGCGCAGTGGCAAACCTGCTGACGGGCAACATGTTTGACATTATCTTCGGCTCGCTGGCTACGCTGGCAGCTGCCCTTATCACCGCTGCGCTGGGAAAAAAGCGGCATACTCTGGCAAACAGTGCCCTTGCCTGCCTGATGCCCGTGGTGTTCAACGCAGTCGTCGTCGGCGCGGTTATCACCGGCGCATATGAAGGTCTTGGCCTGTTTGAGCATCCCGGTGTCTTTGCGCTGAACGCCGTTTATGTGGGCCTTGGCGAGGCAATTGTCCTCTACGTGCTGGGCCTGCCCCTTATGCGTTACCTGCCCGGAAAAAAATTCTTCCGGGTGTTTATGGAGAAAGTCAACTCGTAAAACAGAAAGGAGCACATGATGAAAGTCAGGAAAGCAATTATCCCCGCCGCGGGTCTTGGTACAAGGCTTCTGCCCAACACCAAGAGCATTCCCAAGGAGATGCTGCCGCTGGTGGACAAGCCGGTCATTCAGTATATCGTGGAAGAAGCTGTCGCCGCAGGAATTGAAGAAATCCTGATCATCACCAACAGGGGGAAGTCTCCCATTGAAGACTACTTTGACTATGCCCCTGACCTTGAGGAGCGCCTTATCCGAGACGGCAAGCAGGGAGAGGCAGAAACCGTCCGCGCCGTAGCTGACATGGCTGACGTGTTCTTCCTGCGCCAGAAGGAAACAAAGGGACTGGGCCACGCCATTTGGCGCGCCAAGACCTTTGTGGGAGACGAACCCTTTGCCATCCTTCTGGGCGACGATATCATGCTCAGCGAAAAGCCGGTTTTAAAGCAGCTTGTGGAGGCTGCCGAGCAAAACGACTGCAGCGCCATTGCCGTACGGGAGGTTCCGGACGAACTGATTGTCAAATATTCCTCTGTAAAGCTGGAGGAAAAGCTGAGTGACCGGGTCTACCGCATAGGCGACATGAACGAGAAGCCCACGCTGGATGAAAAGTTCTCAAACTATGCCATTCTGGGTCGTTATGTCCTTACGCCAGGGATCTTCGACATTCTTGAGCATACCGCTCCCGGCAGGAACAATGAGATACAGCTTACCGACGGCATGAAGGAGCTGTGCCATGCGGAGCCCATGTGCGCTGTGGATTTTGAGGGCCGCCGCTATGACACCGGCAACCTGAAAGGCTATCTGGAAGCGATTATCGACTTTGCCCTGAAAAATGAGGAGGCCGGCGACTGGCTCAGAGAGTTTATCAAAGAAAAAGCGAAAAATCTCTGATACTCTTGACAAACTTTGTCGAAAGGATATACTATTACTTGCAACATAACAAAGGGGTGCTGGGTTTTCCCGGCTGAGACTGAGTGAATGGAAGCTCAGAGACCCTGGAACCTGATCCGGATAATGCCGGCGTAGGAAACGGAGATATGGAATTTTCCGCAGGTTCAGTTTTGAGCCTGCGGTTTTTATATCCCGGCTTCCGAGAAAATTTTGGAGGTAGAAACATGAAAAACAAATCCCATCTGAAGCTCCGCGCACTGTGCGAGGGCGCTGTATTCGTGGCGCTGGCACAGGTTATCAGCTATCTGAAGTTCTTTGAACTGCCCCAGGGCGGTTCCATCACCGTGGGCATGCTGCCCATTTTCCTGTACTGCGCCCGCTGGGGCTTTGGTCCCGGCATGCTGGCAAGCTTTACTTACAGTCTTTTGCAGCTTCTGTTGGACGGCGCATACGCTTGGGGCTGGCAGTCCATGATCGGTGACTATATTCTGGCCTTCACCGTCCTCGGCATCGCCGGACTTTTCCATAAGCAGAAATTCGGCTTCTTCATCGGCACCGTTGCAGGCTGCGTTGCCAGGTTTATTGTGGCATATGTAGTGGGCGCCACCATCTGGGCTGAATATATGCCGGAGAGCTTTTTCGGCCTGACCATGACCACCCCCTGGTTCTACTCCGCTCTGTATAACGGAAGCTATATTGTCATCGACATGATACTTTGCCTTGTGGTGGGCGCCCTGCTGTGGAAGCCGCTGGGCAAGTACATCCGCGGCGAGGATCTGACGGCAGCAAAATAAAGGCAATTCGTATTTTATTGTTGACAGATTGATACAAAATAGTTTATAATGTCCACTCGGCGACCCCCTCGTTGCCGAGTGTTTGTTTTGTCAACTACTTCGGGCTTGCCCGATGTTGAGTATTACACCTGAAAGGAGTGCAGAAAATGTTTCGTACCTACCAGCCCAAGAAGCTCCAGCGTAAGAAAGAGCACGGCTTCCGCAAGAGAATGAAGACCGCTAACGGTCGCAAAGTTCTTGCCCGCCGCAGAGCAAAAGGCAGAGCCAAGCTCAGCTACTGATCCACACTCGTGAAGCAGGTCAAAATGTGAATATTTTTAGGGCGGAGCGATCCGCCCTTTAGGTGTTTACAGATATTTCGGTTCTCATCCGGCAGAGGTGATTTTCTTTTGGATATCAGGTGTACATTGAAAAAAAATAGCGATTTCAGGCGTCTGTATTCCAAGGGCAAAAGCGCCGTCACCCCCTACATGGTAGTGTACTGCCGCCGCAACAGGCTGGGCGTCAACCGTCTGGGCTACACGGTTTCCACAAAGCTTGGACATGCCGTGGTGCGAAACCGGGTGCGCCGCCGCTTACGGGAGATATACCGTCTCAACATCCCGTCGATGAAACACGGCTGGGACATCGTGGTGGTAGCCCGCTCCCGCTGCGTGGGTGCTCAGTATGCCAGGATGAATTCCGCTTTCCTTGAAGCCTGCGGAAAGCTGGGTCTTTTGAAGGAGGAAAAAGCATGAAAAAATTCATGCTCGCCGCTATCCGCTTTTACCAGCGAAACATCTCCCCTTCCAGGCCCGCCTGCTGCCGCTTTATTCCGACCTGCTCCCAATATGCGCTTGAGGCTATACAAAAATACGGCGCCCTGAAAGGTGGCTGGCTGGCCTTGAAACGCATATCCCGCTGTCATCCCTTCCACAGGAAGGACTATGACATTTATGACCCTGTACCGTAACGGTATGAGGTCGCTCAACAACTAAAGAATATTGAGGAGTCACCTATGTGGGCAACAATTACTAAACCCTTTGCTTGGCTGATGGTAAAGCTCTATGAGCTTACCGGAAACTACGGCGTTGCCGTTATTCTTTTTGCTCTTGCGGTCAACCTTATCCTTACCCCCTTCATGGCCAAGAGTAAGAAGAGCATGATGCGCTCTACCCGTCTTCAGCCCAAAATACAGGAGCTGCAGAGACGGCATGAGGGCAACCCGCAAAAGCTGAACCAGGAGATGCAGAACCTCTACCGTGAGGAAGGCGTCAACCCCATGTCCGGCTGCCTGTGGTCTCTTATACCCTTCCCTATCCTCATCGCTCTGTACAGCGTTATCCGCCAGCCCATCACCCGCATGATGTTTGCCGCGCAGGACGTTGTCACTACGTTGCAGGAGTACTTCGTTGAGAAGGGTCTTTATGTTATCCCTGCAAAAACAGATGCTTATGCAGAAATCAAACTGAGTAACCTTGTTCATGAAAACTGGGCTGCTGTAACAACCGATCTTGCCGGCAAGATTGACGGCATTATGGACATCGACTTCAGCTTCCTCGGTCTGAACCTGGGTTCTCAGCCCGAGTGGAATTTCTTTGTCAAGACCGACTGGAGCGACGTCTCCATCTGGCTCCCGGCTCTGGGCCTGTTTCTGATCCCCTTTATCTCTGCCGGCCTTTCCTGGCTCTCCATGAAGATCAGCAACATGTCCAATCCCCAACAGGACGCTCAGACTCAGGCTTCCATGAAGACCATGAATCTGATGATGCCCCTTATGTCCATCTGGATTTGCTTTGTCATGCCCGCTGCAATGGGAATCTACTGGATAGCCAACAGTGTTTTCGGCATGGCCCGCGACTTTATCCTTACCAAGATCTACAAGCGTAAACTTGATATTGAGGATGCAGAACGTCAGGCGCAGCGCAGCGCAAGAGAGAAGGAGCTGGAAGAGAAGCGCCTTGAGACCGAACGTCTCCGCGCCGAAGGCAAGACCGAGAAGAACGCCAACACCAGCAAGAAGAAGATTCAGGCTGGCGAAAAGCAGAAGCAGGACGAGCGCAAGGCCGCCCTTGATAAGGCTGACCGCGCCGCACGCCGTGAGCGTCTGGGCATAAAAGAAGAGGAGAAGCCCGCCTCTCAGGTGGGTAACCGCCGTTACGCCCGCGGACGCGCCTATGTTGCAGACCGCTTTACCAATCCCGAAAATGCGGAGGAGGCGACTCTTGCCGCCGCTGCCGAGTCTGAGGGCGCAGATCCCATCGATGAGAGCGTTGCAGAAGCTGTCATTACCGCGGTTAAAGAGAATGTTCAGATGGATGGAGCTGCTCCCGCCGACGAGGCAAAATAAAGGAGTATTCAATATGATCAAAACTTTGGAAAAGACCGCACGTACGGAAGAGGAAGCCATCGCCGCCGCTCTGGCGGAGCTTGGCTTGGACCGTGACGATGTGTCTGTTGAAATCGTGGAACGTGCAAAATCCGGTTTTCTGGGTATCGGCGCGTCTCCCGCAGTCATTCGCGTAAGCTACGAGGTGGAGGACGAGCTTGTTGTGGAAGAGCCGGTCAGACCTGCTCCAGCCGCAGAATCCGTCCAGTCTGAAGCCGTTGTCGAGGATGAAAATGCCGATTACGCTGCTATCCGCCAGTTTCTGGCCGGATTGCTGGAGCGTATGGGTGTCAAGGCACAGATAGAGATCAGCCCCCGTGAAAACGGCGGCGTCAATGTAAATCTGAGCGGAAACGGCATGGGTGCTATCATCGGCCGTCGGGGCGAAACTCTGGATGCAATCCAGCACCTGACGAACTATGTTGTGAACAGAGGCAGCGAGAAACATCTTCACGTCAGCGTGGATGCCGAGAGCTACCGCAGCAAGAGAGAGGAATCTCTCACCCGCCTTGCGGAGAAGATGGCGGAAAAAGCGATCAAGTACAAGCGCAGCATGGCACTTGAGCCCATGAATTCCTACGAGCGCCACGTGATTCACACCGCACTGCAGAACTACGAAGGCGTTACCACCAGCTCCACCGGAGTTGAGCCCAACCGCCGCGTAGTCGTATCCTATGTAAAACCCGAACAGCCCAGCAACAAGCCCCAAAGCCGCGAGTGGGTATAATATTGCCTGCTGAAATACTTTATGTGCTCTGCACATCGGAGGAATGAACAATGATATTTGAAAAAGTAAAAAATGCTCTGGCAGAACAATTTGAAATCAGCCCCGATTCCATTACACTTGAGACTAACCTTATTGACGACCTGGGTGCTGATTCTCTTGACGTTGTTGAGCTGATTATGTCCATTGAGGACGAATTCGGTGTCAGCATTTCCGACGAGGAAGCCGCAAACCTGACCACCGTTCAGAAAATCGTTGACTTTGTGGAAAAGCTGCAGTAATTCCTTTCAACGAAAAAAACACCCTCTTAGCGGAGTGCTCGTAAGACAGTAAACCATCAAGAATTACGAATCACGGCATTC
>CAZESU010000092.1:0-7968 GCA_964515275.1 uncultured Oscillospiraceae bacterium | reverse complement strand
TTTACAGCGGCCAGGATATTCCGTTCCTTTTCCGCAATAAGAAATATTGGTTTCATTCTTGAAAAAAATGCTTGAATTGTGAATACCTATATGGTATACTCACATATGCTGTTAAATTCGTATACTATCGAAAGGATTGAAATAAATGTCTGCACTTACCATCATTCTCACCATTCTTCAGCTCATCTCCGGTCTCGCCGTTACTGTTGTCGTGCTTATGCAGAGCGGTAAGAGCGCTGGTTTGTCCGGTGCCATTTCCGGCGGCGCAGAGACTTTCCTGTCCAAGGGTAAAGCAAAAACCTGGGATGCAAAGCTTGCAAAGGCGACCAAGTGGTTTGCTCTTGCTTTCGTTCTGCTGACCCTTATTCTCAACCTTATCTGATTAAAAAATTACTGCCCTACCTTGCGGTAGGGCAGTTTTTTGTTCTGCAAAAAAAACAGACGCATTTTCGCGTCTGTTTTTTATTCCCAATTTTTCCAGATATCCGGGCAGTAACCCACGGTGGCCTGCTTCCCGTTTCGGACAATGGGTGTTTTAATAAGGTATGGCACCTCATAGAGCTTATCCAATTTGGCATCATTGGAGGCAAGATATTGGAAAAGAGGATAATCCTCATCCTCCGTATTGACCATTGCATCAAGGCCGACAGCGTTTTTTACAGAGTTCAGCTCTCCTCTGCTCATGCCGTATTTTATTACGTCGATAAACTGATATTTTATTCTGCGCTCCTTAAAATAGCGCTCGGCCTTTTTTGTGTCAAAGCACTTTGCCTTGCCAAATATCTGTATATTCATAAATCTTAAATCTCAGTTATAACCGGCAGTATCATGGGGCTTCTTCTTGTAGTCTTATAAAGGTAGCCGGAGATATTGTTCTTAACCTTGCTCTTAATGGTGGTCCAGTCTGTGATGTGCTGGGCCTCGCAGGCGGAGACGGACTCGAGGGTGACACGCTTCAGCTCGTCCATAAGCTCTTCCGCTTCCTTAACGTAAATAAAACCACGTGTGACGATCTCCGGGTCTGCAATGAGAACATGATCCTGAGAGGAGAAGGGCATTACGACCACAACCATGCCGTCCTCCGCAAGGCGATGCCTGTCGCGCATGACAACGCTTCCGACCTCGCCCACTCCGCTGCCGTCCACCAAAATGGCACCTGAGGGAACGGAGTTTTCACAGGTAATGGCTTTCTTGGTAATTTCGATAACCTTGCCGTTTTCCGCAATGACAACATTTTTCGGCTGTACACCCATGAGCTTTGCGATTTCCGCGTGCTTTACCAGCATACGATGCTCACCGTGGACAGGGATGAAATACTTGGGCTTTGTAAGCGCCAGAATCATCTTTTGCTCCTCCTGGGAAGCGTGGCCGGAGACGTGAAGGTCGGTATGGCGGTCATATATGACCTCTGCACCCTTGTGGAAAAGTTCATCAACGACACGGCTGATCATATTCTCATTGCCGGGGATTGCGGAAGCGGAGATGATAACACGGTCTCCTGCGTCGATCTGCACCTGCTTATGCTCGGAGAACGCCATGCGGTAAAGGGCTGACATCGTCTCGCCCTGGCTGCCGGTGGAGATAATGACCACCTGGTCTTTGGGGAGTTTGTTTATATGCTCAATATCCACCATCACATTTTCAGGAATGTCCATATATCCAAGAACGGTGGAAACCCGGAGCACGTTTTCCATACTGCGTCCGGTAATAGCGACTTTCCGGTTATACTTTGCCGCCACATTGATAATCTGCTGGAGCCGGTGTACATTAGAGGCAAAGGTAGTGATAATAATGCGCTTGGTGCAGCCCATAAAGAGCTTATTGAAGCTCTCCCCCACCTTGCGTTCAGAGTCGGAATGACCCGGCTTTTCAACGTTGGTGGAGTCGCTCAGCAGAGCCAGAACGCCATCGTTTCCAAGCTGTCCAAAGCGGACAAGGTCGATCATGCCGCCGGATATGGGAGTTACATCTATCTTAAAGTCGCCCGTGTGAATAACAGTGCCAATAGGTGTGCCGATGGCGAGAGCAACCGCATCGGGTATACTGTGATTTACATGAATGAATTCAATGGTAAAGCAGCCCAGCCTGAAAACAGAGCCGGTTTTTTTGGTAAATATCTGTGTATTATACAGCAGGTCGTGCTCCTCCAGCTTCAACTCTACCAGAGCTGCAGTGAGGGGTGTAGTGTAGATAGGAATGTCAATATCCTTAAGCACATAAGGAACTGCTCCGATATGATCCTCATGCCCGTGGGTAAGGATCAATCCCCGTATGCGGTCAGCGTTAGCCTTAAGATAGCTGATGTCCGGCAAAACAATGTCAATGCCGTACATGTCTTCATCCGGGAAGCCCATGCCGCAGTCAACGACGATAATATCACTGCCGAACTCAAATGCAGTCATGTTCTTTCCGATTTCGCCAAGACCGCCTAAAGGAATGATTTTTAGTTTAGATATCATATATCCTCCATTTCTGAAAAATGCACGCAAAAATCAAACAGCGTTATACTGCGCCGTTTGTTTTGCTTATGTATGAATGAAAAAATTATATCCGGTTTGGTTCCGTTTCATAAGGGCAGAGATCACATCTCTGTTCTTCCCTCGATAGCTCGATTTAAAGTAGCATCATCCGCAAATTCAAGATTTGAACCCACCGGAATACCGTAAGCAAGGCGGGTAACCTTGACGTTGAAGGGCTTCAGCAGACGGGAGATGTACATGGCCGTTGCCTCACCCTCTGTATCCGGGTTTGTCGCCATGATAACCTCGTTCACATCAGAATTCGCTATACGAACCAGAAGCTCTTTGATACGGATATCGTCCGGCCCCACATGGCTCATGGGAGACAGCACACCATGGAGCACATGATAGGTTCCGTTATATTCTCTTCCCCGCTCTATGCTGAGAACATCTCTCGGCTCAGAGACCACACAAATAGTGGATTTATCCCGCCTGTCGCTGGCACATATGGCACAGACCTCGCCCTCGGTCAGATTCTGGCATATGCTGCAGCAATGCACATTGGTCTTAGCCTCTGTAATGGCATCGGCAAAGGCTTTAGCCTCGGCATCCGGCAGGGCCAGCACATGAAAGGCGAGACGCTGTGCACTTTTTCTGCCTATACCCGGGAGAGAGGCAAATTTATCTATAAGATTTTCCAAAGATGCAGGGAAAAATGACATATTATATTACTCCGAACAAAGAAAAATACTCAGGCATTTCTAATGGCATGAATTGCGGCTGCCCTGTCCGACTTAGCGAATAT
Source organism: uncultured Oscillospiraceae bacterium (assembly GCA_964515275.1). Lineage (GTDB taxonomy): Bacteria > Bacillota > Clostridia > Oscillospirales > Oscillospiraceae > Limivicinus. The sequence continues at coordinate 4,704 of CAZESU010000092.1, read as the reverse complement.
GGCACTGCCGGCAACCAGAACATTTGCGCCGGCCTCTTTCACCAATTTTGCGGTAACCTCATCCACTCCGCCGTCCACTTCGAGCTCACACGCAGGATTGATAGAGTCTATCATTTTACGTAAAGCGGATATTTTCGGCAGCTGGTCATGCAGGAAGCTCTGTCCGCCAAAGCCGGGCTCCACCGTCATCACAAGGACAAGATCCACCAGATCAAGATAGGGCAAAGCCGCTTCTGCCGGGGTTCCGGGCTTCAAGGTAACACCGGTCTTTTTTCCAAGCTTTTTTGCCTTGTCGATAGCAGTCTTGATGTTTTCCTCACTGTCGGCCTCCACATGGAAATTCACAAGGTCAGCCCCCGCATTGCAGAACTGCTCCACATAGCGCACAGGTCTGTCGATCATCAGATGGACATCAAGGAACATATCTGTGGCTTTGCGAAGGGATTTGAGCACAGGGATGCCTATGGAAATATTGGGGACAAACTGGCCGTCCATAACATCAAAATGGACGTAATCCGCTCCGGCATTTTGTATCTCTCTGACCTCATCGCCAAGTTTTGCAAAGTCCGCAGACAAAACCGACGGCGCGATTTTTATCATCTGTCCTTCTCCTTTTAGATATCAAAAAACTCAGAATAAATTCACGCGTTATTATACTACAACACATTTGATTTTTGCAATACTCTTGACTGTCAGAATATTTCGATATAAAATAATAAAATAAAAATTAAGTGACGGAGGAATATACCTTGCAGGAACACAAAGATAAAAAGAAGTCTGTCAGCCCGATTTATGTCTTTGCGATCACGTGGCTGATACTGTCTGCCATAGTTCCTCTTTATAAAATTTGGGGACTGCTCGTAACTCTTGGTGTGTGCTGTTTTGCGGCCTATCTTGTAGGGCGCCGATCTGCGAAGAAGAAAGTAAAGGAAGAGGTAAAAGAGCAGGAGGTCAAAAAAACCGAAGAGCCGCAGGCACAGCCCCAGAAGAAAAGCTACGGTCCTGAGATTGACCCTATCGTTGAAGAGGGCAACCGGGCTCTGAGCGAGATGGGCAGACTGTACACGTCCATAAAAGACGTTGAAGTGCGTAAAAAGATCAACGAGATCATGCGTATTACAGACAAAATAACACAGGATGCGATTGAAGATCCCTCGGACATCCCGCAGATAAAGAAATTTATGAATTACTATCTGCCTACCACCATAAAGCTTCTGAATGCCTATGACAGGATGAGCTCTCAGGGGATTGAGGGCGAAAATCTCGATAAGAGCATGAAGAATATAAACGAGATGCTTGATGCTGCCATTGTTGCTTATAAAAAGCGCCTCGATTCCCTGTTTGCAAATCAGGCTCTTGACATAGAGACAGATATTCAGGTAATGAACACCATGCTTGCCAGAGAGGGGCTCTCCGGCGACAGTGATTTTAAGATCTGAGATAAATAAGGAGAAAGGATAATATAATTATGAACACTGATAACAGCTACATTCCCAGCCTTACTCTCGAGCCCAATGCCGCCGCTGCCGCTGTGGAGGAAGCTCCCGCACCGCAGACTGCCGAAGCAGATATTCCCGTTGAAAAGCCGGAATTGAGCAAGCTCTCTCCCGCCGAGCAGGCCGCTGTCAAAGAATTTTCCGAAAAGATCGATATTCTCAATACCGAGCAAGTCATGAACTACGGCAGCAATGCCCAGAAAAACATAACCGATTTTTCCGATGCAGCTCTTAACAGCGTCCGTACCAAGGATCTTGGTGAAGTGGGCGATATGCTGGGTGATCTGGTAGTGGAACTGAAGGGCCTCAATTTCGACCCGGAAGAGAAAAAGGGATTCCGGGGGCTGTTCAAAAAATCAACCCAGAACATTGCCGCGCTGAAGGCTCAGTATGATAAGGCCGAAGTCAATGTGGACAAGATTGTGGAGTCCCTTGAAAAGCACGAGATCACACTGATGAAAGATATCAGCCTGATGGACAAAATGTACGAGCGCAATCAGGAATACCTGAAAGAGCTTACCATGTATATTCTCGCCGGCAAGCTGAAAATCGAACATCTGCGCAATGTGGAGCTGCCGGAATATCAGGCAAAAGCGCAGGAATCCGGTCTGCCTGAGGACGCACAGGCGGCAAATGACTTTGCCAACATGATCGGCCGCTTTGAAAAGAAAATACACGACTTGGAGCTCACACGCACCATCTCCATTCAGATGTCTCCCCAGATCCGCATGGTTCAGAATAATGATACCCTTATGGCGGAGAAGATTCGCTCCTCCATCGTCAACACCATTCCCCTCTGGAAGAGCCAGATGGTACTTGCTCTGTCCCTTCATCACTCCGAGCAGGCCATGAAGGCCCAGCGGGAAGTGACCGATGTGACCAATGAGCTGCTCACTAAAAATGCCCAGGCTCTCCACCAGGGCAGCGTAAGCATCGCCAAGGAGGCCGAGCGCGGCATTGTTGATCTGGAGACTCTGAAGAAGACCAATCAGGAGCTCATCGCCACGCTGGATGAGGTTCGTCAGATTCAGGATGACGGACGTGCCCGCCGTGCCGAGGCAGAGGAGGAGCTTGGTCGTATCGAGGGTCAGCTCAAGCAGAAGCTTCTCGACATGAAAGGCTGATAATCCTTTAAGGAGAACATGATGAACTTTCTTAAAAAACCCATTGTAGCTTTGCTGATCGCGGCGCTGATTATTTATTTCTCAACAGCGTTGTCTGTTAATGTAAAGCTGGGTGCTAAATGCCAGGATATTACCGACGGGTTTTATGACGGCGTTACCTATGAGGGCTATGCGCACAAGAGCATTGCAAGCCAGATCAGAAATATCTGCGCCGCAGCAGATGGCATGGCAACCATCGCAAAAAATTACGATATAGACACCCAGGATGTCAGCTCTGCCACCGACGAGATGAAAAATGCCCTGACTTACGGAACTGTCTCCTATATTCACTATCTGTATGAAGAGCTTCTGGATGCAGTAAAGCCCCTTGAAGATCAGCTCAACCGTGCTGAGCTCAGTGAAAGGGATGCGGATGGTCTGAAGCAGTATTCCTCTACCATAACCGGTGCTCAGTCCGTGATCGACAACTCCGGTTATAACGAGAGTGTGCGCAGCTTTTTGCGGAGCGATATGAGCTTTCCTGCTGATTTTATGGCAGATCTTGCCGGCGTGGAACTTCCGGAGCTTTTTGAGTAAACTAAATTATATGATGAAAAAAATTCTTTCCTTACTCTTTGCCCTGTGTCTCTGTCTGAGCCTTGGAGCGCAGGCTTTTGCTGTCGTCGATCAAAGCGAGAGCTTTTATGTGGCGGACTACTCCAATGTTCTCTCCAACACCACAGAGCAGATGATAATAAACTACAACGGCTCCCTTGAGCAGCAATGTCAGGGTGCCCAGATCGTCGTGGTGACCGTCGACTACCTTGACGGTATGTATTCGGACGAGTACGCTTACCAGCTTTTTAATGACTGGGGCGTTGGTTCCGCCGATTACAACAACGGCATGCTCCTGCTTCTTGCCATTCAGGAGAACAAGGCTTGGCTTGCCTATGGGCTTGGGCTCAACTCTGTGCTGGACTCCGATCAGGTAGATTCCATGCTGGATAAATACTTCTGGGATGATTTTGATAAGGGCGATTATGATGAGGCTGTCACTTCCCTCTTCAATGCCCTGCTCAAATGGTATGATGAACAATACGACTCAGCTATTGTAAGCTCCGGCACAGCCGACAACAGCAATTCCTATAATGGTGGGGATTTTTATGTGGAAAGCTACACGCCGAGCTTTGCAGATCGCCTTTCCAGCGTGCTCGGTGCCATCATCCGCGTTGTTATCATCGTCGCTGTCCTGTTCCTGATTTTCGGCGGCGGCCGGCGGCGCGGGGGCGGCGGCTCCTGGCTCCCCTGGTTTCTGCTTTTCAGTTCCCGTGGCCGAGGCAATCGACGTCGCGGCTTCCGGGATGATGACCATCGCGGCGGCCCGAAAGGTCCCGGCGGCTTCGGTGGAGGTAGTGGCCGTGGTGGCGGTGGCTTCGGCGGAGGCGGTGGCTTCGGCGGAGGCGGTGGCTTCGGCGGAGGCAGTGGCCGTGGCGGCGGTGGCTTTTCCGGCGGCGGCGGTGGCCGCAGATAAGAAAATAACAGCAAAAGAGGTAGATAGACATGTCAATTGAAAAAGGACGTGCATATTTTCGCAGCTTGGGAATTGAGGATAGAGTACAGGAATTTACGGTTTCCTCTGCAACGGTAGAGCTTGCCGCACAGGCTCTGGGCGTTGAGGGAGCCAGAATCGCAAAGACGCTCTCTTTCAAAACCGCGGACGGATGCATGCTCATTCTTGCAGCCGGAGATGCAAGGATCGATAACCACAAATTCAAGGAAAAATTCCATACCAAGGCTAAAATGCTTTCTGCAGATGAGGTTCTGGAGTTGGTGGGTCATCCGGTGGGCGGCGTGTGTCCTTTCGGTATCAACGAGGGAATTCCCGTTTACTTGGATCAGAGTTTGCAGCGTTTTGAGACGGTGTTCCCTGCTGTTGGCAGTGCCAGCAGCGCCATTGAGCTGAATCTGGATGAGCTTTTCCGGTATTCCAAGGCGCTCGAGTGGATTGACGTCTGCAAGATCCCCGAGTAAAACTACATAAACTAAGGAGCCTCTGAATAATTCGACTTACTCTGGATTTAGGCTGCATCTGCGTATTTTTCTGC
>CAZESU010000091.1:0-7977 GCA_964515275.1 uncultured Oscillospiraceae bacterium | reverse complement strand
TGTCTTCGGTGTTGGTATCGAAGGTCAGCTCTGCGCCGGTGGAACGGCCGATCCAGTTCTTCTGCTGGATCTTAACGCGCTCGATGTAATCCAGATCGTCCAGATCGTCGATCAGGCGCTGAGCGTATTTGGTAATGCCCAGCATCCACTGGCTCTTTTCCTTGCGGATAACCTCGCTGCCGCAGCGCTCGCACACGCCCTCAACAACCTCTTCGTTTGCCAGAACGCACTTGCAGCTGGTGCACCAGTTGACAGGCATGGTGGTCTTATAGGCAAGACCTTTCTTGAACATCTGCAGGAAAATCCACTGGGTCCACTTGTAGTAATTGGGGTCGGTGGTGTCCACGCAGCGATCCCAGTCAAAGCCATAGCCCAGCATCTTCAGCTGGCGGGTGAAGTTTTCAATATTCTTTTTGGTTATGATTGCCGGGTGGATGTGGTTCTTGATTGCGTAGTTCTCTGTGGGCAGACCAAAAGCATCAAAGCCGATAGGGAAAAGGACATTGTAGCCTTCCATTCTCTTTTTGCGGGTCACAATGTCAATGGCGGTAAAGGGGCGCGGGTGACCCACATGAAGGCCCGCTGCACTGGGATAGGGAAACTCTATCAGGCCGTAAAACTTGGGCTTGCTGCTGCCGGTCTCAGCCGCATAGGGCTTGCATTCTTCCCATCTGTCCTGCCACTTTTTCTCTATGGCTGCAAAATCATATTTCATGACGAATCGTCTCTCCTACCTTATTTCTGTCTTTGTTTCCGTATGCCCCTGTAGTCAGGGGCTCGTAAGGGATGAGACATCCACCACCTCAGCGTCGCTCCAGAGGCGTTCGATATCATAGAACTTTCTTGCCTCATCGGTGAACACGTGGACGATGACGCAGCCAAAGTCCATCAGCACCCATATATCGGAGCGCAGACCCTCGCGGCGGATCGGCGGTTCGCCTGCTTCGGAAAGCCGCTTGTCCACCTCGTCTACCAGAGCCTTGATGTGGGTTGAGGAAGTGCCGTTGCAGATGACGAAATAGTCCGCCAGCACGGTCTGTTCCTCGGTTCTCAGGACCTTAACGTCCTTTGCTTTCTTATCTTCCAGCGCCTTTGCAGCGATGGCGGCTATCTGAGCGGATGTAAGCATAATTTGTTTTGCCTCCTTGTATTGTTCCAATCATCCGAGCCTGCTGTACCACCGGCAGGCATCCACGGTGTCCTTGTAGGGTTCCTCGCCATAGCTTCTGATGTCCGCAAGGCTCATCTCCAGCCCAAGTGTCATGGCGGCATCTATATCCTCGTAGCACTGCTCCCGGAGCTTATCCACCCCCGGAAAGTCCCTTGTGGGCTCTATATAGTCAGCCAGATAGATGATCTTTTCCAGCAGCGTCATGTCCGGCTTTCCCGTGGTATGCCAGCGGATGGCCTCATACACCGCATCATTCACGCCGAACAGATCCCGGGCCAGAGCGGCGCCGGTCTTTGCATGGAGCAGTTTGGGGCAGTTAAGCTCCAAATTGTCGTTTATAATACCATATTTATCACACAAGTTCAACTGTTCCTCAAAATTAAGTTTCTTGGTGATATCGTGCAAAATGCCCGCCTCGGCGGCGGTTTCCGGATCCTCGCCCCAGCGCATGGCCAGCTTCACTGCCTCACTCTCACAGCCTGCCACATGGGCGATGCGCTTGGGCTTGAGCAAAGCATAGGCCTTCTCTCTCAGCCAGGCCAGCTCCGGCTGGGCACTGTAATACCGGCGGCGGATCACCTCGGAATAAACGCCATCATCCAGAAGTTCGGAGCCCAGCCTCATGTGAAGCCGCTCCCTGATATCACTGGAGCTCATCTCCAGAGGCTCATGGGGCAGGATGACAATCTTTGCCCCGTACTCCCTCTGAAGATATTCGGCGTGGCTTCTTATTTTGTCGCAGTCTCCGTCCGCTCTCGCCAGCACTGCCAGTGTGCAGTTCTCCAGCAAATAGTGAAAGCGGTACCAGTTTTCCAAGCTCATGAGCATGTCGGTGCCCATCACCAGATACAGCTCATCCTGAGGATATAGCTCCCGAAGCCTCCCCACCGTGTCGGCGGTGTAGCTCTTCCCCTCCCGGGTGATCTCCATATCGGACAGCTCGGCGCCGGGGACGGAGGAAAAGGCCAGCTTGCAAAGGCTCATTCTCTCCTCCGGCAGGGGGCTGCCCTCAAACATCTCCTTATGGGGCGGGATGTTGGCCGGGATAATCAGAAACTTATCCGGATGGAGCGATGCTGCAACCGTGCGGGCCGCTTCGATATGTCCTAAATGGGGCGGGTTGAAGCTCCCGCCGTAGACGGCAATCTTCATACCTTCTTTTTGTCCTTTACAAGAACTATTTTAGGCTCTTTGGGGTTGCGTTTATACAGCACGAATTTGGTACCGATGACCTGCACCTGCTCCGCGCCGCAGGCCTCGGACAGGGCGTCGCAGGCCTCTCTGGCGGTAAGCATGGAATTTTCCAGTACTCTGCCCTTGACCAGCTCCCTTGCCCGGAGCGCGTCATTTACGGAGGCAACAAGCGCATCATTGATTCCGCCCTTGCCCACCTGAATAATGGTATCCTCCCCTGCCGCGATGCCGCGCAGCTGGGATCGCTGTTTGCTCGTAAGTGCCATGTATATCTCCTCAAAAAATACGTTTATTTAAAAAGGGCTTCCACAAAATTTGTGGCATCGAAGGGGATCAGATCGTCCATACCCTCGCCTACGCCCACATATTTCACCGGCAGCTTCAGTTCATTTGCAATGGCGAAAACAATGCCGCCTTTGGCTGTGCCGTCCAGCTTTGTAAGAACAATGCCGGTAAGGCCGGAAGTCTCCAAAAACTGCTTTGCCTGAATCAGTCCGTTCTGGCCGGTGGTGGCGTCAAGCACCATCAGGGTCTCCACATCGGCATCGGGCAGCTCCCGGTCGATGATGCGGCGGATCTTGTTCAGCTCGTTCATCAGGTTCTGCTTGTTGTGGAGCCGTCCGGCCGTGTCGATGATGACCACATCGGCCCCTCTGGCCTTGGCGGCGCAGATACTGTCGTACACCACGGCGGCAGGGTCGCTGCCCTCCTCATGGCGCACAATGTCCGCTCCCGAGCGTTCGGCCCAGATGCCAAGCTGTTCCGCAGCTGCGGCGCGGAAAGTATCTCCCGCGCAGAGAAGGACCTTCTTGCCCTCTCCCTTCAGCTGGTTTGCAAGCTTGCCGATGGTGGTAGTCTTGCCCACGCCGTTTACGCCCACCATCAGAATGACGGAGGGTTTGGTCTCCAGCTTCAGTCCCGTGTCGCCCACGTTCAGGATCTTGCTCAGCAGCTCTACAAGGCCGGCTCTGGCCTCGTCGCCGCGGCGAAAGCGGCGCTCCCAGGTCATTTTTTTCAGACCCTTTACCACGTTTTCCGCTGTCAATGCACCCACGTCAGACATGACCAGCAGCTCTTCCAGCTCCTCGTAAAAATTCTCGCTGTCCGGGGCGTAATCCTGAAATATTTCCTCAAGCTCCTCAAGGTTTTTTCTTGTCTTTGTAAGTCCCGAAAAGATCTTATCAAAAAAGCCCATTGTGACTCCCCTTTTATTCTTCTATGGTCTTCTGTGCGCTTTCAAGGTCAAGCTGGATGACAGTGGAGACGCCCTTTTCCTGCATGGTCACGCCGTAGAGCATGTCCGCCTCCTCCATGGTACCCCGTCGGTGGGTAATGACAAGGAACTGGGTCTTGTCCGCCATGCGGCGCATATACTCGGCGTAGCGGGTGACGTTTGCCTCGTCCAGGGCGGCTTCGATCTCGTCCATGACGCAGAAGGGCGTGGGGCGCACCTTCAAAATGGCAAAGTACAGAGCAATGGCCACAAAAGCCATCTCGCCGCCGGAGAGCAGGCTGATATTGGAAAGGGCCTTGCCCGGAGGTTGCACCTTGATCTCGATGCCGCATTCCAGCACATTGCTCTCATCCTCCAGCACCAGCGCCGCCTTGCCGCCGCCAAAAAGTTCCAGGAAGGTCTGGCGGAAGCTGTCGTCGATGGCGTGGAACTGGCGGAGGAAAACCTCCTCCATTTCGCCGGTTATCTCTTTTATGATATCCACAAGCTCGCCCTTTGCCTTGTCAACGTCATCCCGCTGGCCGGTGAGGAACTCGTATCTTGTGTTGACTCTCTCATATTCATCGACGGCACCGATATTGGGGTTGCCGAGAGCGCTGATCTCCCGGCGAAGCTCGTTGATCTCCCGGGTGGCCTTCGGCAGGTTTTCCACCGGCTGGCGCAGTGCTTCCGCCGCGCTGTGACTCAGCTCGTAATTGTCCCAGAGCTTATCCAGAAGCTGCTTTTCCTCCATTTCGGAGGCCAGCTTCTTCTGCTCGGTTTTGGCGGCCCTGCGCTCCAGCTCGATCATATCGGCGTTGCGCTGCTGGGCGTCCTTTTCAGCCTTGGTGCGCTTCTGTTCCAGCTCCAGCTTGCGCCGGCTGATTTCGGCGATCTCCTGTTTGATCTGCGTAATTTTGCCGTTGATCTCCTGCAGGCGCTTTTCTTTCTCTGCAAGGCGCTCATTCAGCTTTTCGATCTCCCGCTCGGAGCTTTCCACGGCACGCCGTCTGGTCTCGCTGTCGCCGGAGAGGCTGTCCAGCAGCAGACGAAGCTGCTTTACGGAATTGTCCGTGGTTCTTTCCTCGGCCTCAAAAGAGGAGACTTTGCTCTTCAACTCTGCCTGATCCTCCAGTGCCATATCCAGCTGATAGCGGATACCGGAGAGATTGGAGCGGGCCTTATCCAGCTCTGCGGCGCAGTTTTCCTCGTTCTCAGCGATCTTTACCCGCTGCTTTTTCAGCTTTTCCAGTTCGTTTGCGCGGGAGAGGATGCCGCTGCCTCTGGCAGTGCTGCCGCCGGTCATGGAGCCGCCGGCATTTACAAGCTGCCCGTCCAAGGTGACGATGCGGAGCCGGTTTCCGTTTGCCTTTGACATGCGTATGGCGTCGCTCAGGGTCTCCGCAACAACGGTTCTGCCCAGAAGGTTTGCAAAAATATCCTTATATTGCCCGTCAAAGTGCACCAGATCGTATGCCACGCCCACAAAGCCCGGATCGTTCACCGGCGTATCGCGCATGACGCTGCCCCGAATGGTATCCACCGGCAGGAAGGTGGCACGGCCTGCGTCCCGGCGCTTCAGAAGCTCGATGGCAAGGCGGCCGTCATTCTGGGTGTCGATAACAATATTCTGAGCAGAAGCCCCAAGAGCCGTCTCGATGGCGAGGGCGCACTCATCGTCCGCCTTTACAAGGTTTGCCACCGGGCCGTGGACGCCCTTCAGATTTCCGTGTTCAGCCTCTCTCATGACGGTCTTGACCGCCTTGGAATAGCCCTCGTAGTCCTTTTCCATCTCGCTGAGCATGTTGATGCGGGAGTCCATACTCCTGCCGTCAACCGCCAGCCTGTTTGCCCTTTCGGAAAGCTGATTGACAATATCCTCGCGGCTTTTCAACTTCATGCGGCAGCCGTCCAGAACGTTGTTGTTCTGCCGGATCTGCTCATCAAGGATTTTCAACTCATCCTTGATCTGCCAGATGCGCTTTTCGCCCTCGTCGATGCGGACCTGCACCTGGTTGGCACGGCTCTCCTGCTCGGCAATATCGCTGAGCATGCGATGCATACTCTCGGTGCTGTGCTTTACATTCGCCCGCAAAACGGCGGTGTCAGACTCGCACTCGGCGGCGGAGGACTCGGCGGCAGAGAGTCTCTCTCTGGCCTGCTCGGTCTCCACATCCTTCTGGTGCATGCGCTCGCTGATACTGCCGGAGGAAGCGTACAGCGCCTTCAGTTCTTCCCGGGCCTTCTCCAGACTGTCGGTGGTCTGGCTGTATTCCAGAGCGATGGCCTCTGCCTGAGAATGGAGCTTGTCCAGATTTTCCATCCAGACGGATATCTCCTTTATGCGGAGCTCGTCGCGCAAAACCAGATAACGCCTGGCGGTCTCGGCCTGCTTTTTCAGCGGACCGACCTGCAGTTCCAGCTCTTCGATCTTGTCGTTGATGCGGACAAGGTTTTCCTCGGTCTTTTCCAGCTTGCGCTCGGCCTCTTCCTTGCGGTAGCGGAAACGGGAGATGCCCGCCGCCTCCTCAAACACATCGCGCCGGTCGGTGCTCTTGGTGGAAATGATCTCTGCAATTCTGCCCTGACCGATGATGGAATAACCGTCTCTGCCGAGGCCGGTGTCCATCAGAAGGCTGTTAATGTCCTTGAGCCTTACAGACTCACGGTTGATATAGTATTCGCTCTCGCCGCTGCGGTAATAGCGGCGGGTCAGCATGATCTCGCTGCTGTCGTAGTCAAAGATATGGGCGGAATTATCGATAATCAGCGACACTTCCGCAAAGCCCAGTTTGCCGCGCTTTTCCGTGCCGCCGAAGATCACATCCTCCATTTTTGCGCCGCGCAGAGCCTTGGTGCGCTGCTCGCCCATGACCCAGAGGATCGCGTCGGATATATTGGATTTGCCGGAGCCGTTGGGCCCCACGATGGCGGTGATATCCTTTTCAAAAGTGAGCCGGGTCTTGTCCGCGAAGGATTTGAAGCCCTGTATCTCCAATGCTTTAAGGTACATGAATACCCGTGTTCTCCTTAAATGTTCTTATTCGTCTTCTTTCAGAGGTTTCAAGAACTTTTGAAGTCATATTTTCATATGCGTTCTTTAACTTTTCTGTCAGATAGCGCTGAACTCCACCCGGGCTTATGCAGGCCCGGTTTTCTTTCCCCTGCAAGGGAAAAAGCGATCTGACATATTTGATAATTATAGCATATCATATATACTTTTTCAAGAATGAAACCGGTTTGCAGCCGTTTCTGTATCTTTTTACTTGCAGTATGGGAAAATAAGGCATATAATTTTTTACATATTGTCGGACAGGAGGGATTTTTATGAAATATGCAATAGACGAAAAATGCACGGTGGAGCTGGGCGGCTTTGCGCAGCACATCCGTATCCGCAGCTGCAATGATGAGCTGCCGGTACTTCTGTTTCTCCACGGCGGCCCTGGCGTCTGCGACAGGCACTGGGTACTCGCCAATCAGTCGGCTCTGGCGGAGTGCTGCACCATGGTCTGCTGGGACCAGCGGGGTGCGGGACTGAGCTGGTCATCCAAGCTCCGTGAGGAGGACATGAGCGTGACACGCATGGTGGAGGACGCCCATGAGCTGCTACTGTACCTGAAGAAACGCTTTCACAAGAAGACCATTTACATTGTGGGTCACTCCTGGGGCTCCCTGCTGGGCACGCTGCTGGCCCATCGCTATCCGGAGGATGTGGCAGTCTACATAGGCATGGGGCAGTTTGTCAACGGGCCGGAGAACGAGCGCCTTTCCTACGAATTCGTGCTCAACGAGGCGAAAAGCCGGGGAGACAGCAAGGCCCTGGCGGATCTGAGGCGCATCGGCTGGCCCAAGGCCGGTCACTATGCCAGTCTGGACGACCTGATGGTGCAGCGGGATCTGATGACAAAGTACGGCGGAGAGGACTACGGCGAAAGCGATGGCATCATCAAGGCCGTGGTCATGCCCATTCTGCGCTCTCCCGAATACAGTCTCCTTGACCTTTGGAAATACTACAAGGGTGCCTTTTTCAGTCTGCGGGCCTTATGGGAAGAGGTTGTGGACTATGATTTCAACGCCACTGTGCCGGAGTTGAAGGTGCCGGTCTATCTGACCGAGGGCAGGCACGACCAGAACACCCCCATTCCCATTGCACAGGCCTGGTTTGACAAGCTGAAGGCCCCCCGCAAGGAGTGGATATGGTTTGAAAAGTCCGCCCACTCCCCGATCAAGAACGAGCCGGAGGCCTGGGGCGCTGCGGTGCGCCGCATCATCCAGACAGAAGAAGAGCTGTCCCCTACCAAAGAATAAAAATAATTATAATACCTAATACCGCCCCGGCTGCACTGAACTGCACCCCATTTGCTAGACAAGTATGATATACTATCTAGTGAATGGGGTG
>CAZESU010000090.1:0-8145 GCA_964515275.1 uncultured Oscillospiraceae bacterium | reverse complement strand
TTTTTGAATTTAAGAGAGGGAATATTTCTTCGAGCATGCTGCAATGTTCTTTGAGAAATCAAGATCTCCTGCTCTGACGCTCTCATGCGGATTCATATTCTCATGGGACATGTCGATAAAGCAGGCCGCAATATTGGAACAGTGATCCGCGACGCGATCCATGTTGGTCAGCAGATCGAACCAGACAAAGCCCGGAGTTTACAAAGCCAACTACCATGACTGTGGTAACGGAGGAGCTTTGAATAACGGCGGTAACGGCAAGCCCGGTGAGCAGGCCCATGGCCTTTTTCGTGGTGAGCTTGCCAAGAACACTGCGCAGGCGGCTTCCAGCCCGGCGCTCCAGCGCCTGTCCCATAATGTTCATGCCGAACAGGAACAGGCTCAGACCTCCAATCATAGTGAGCAGGTCAAAAAATTCATGCGATCCATCCTTCGTTCTGTACGATCTCAGTATAACCATATCAGCACAAGATCAAGCCTGATATCAAACAAACGTAAAAGCTATGTAAAGTACAGAAAAAAGAAGCGCGTACTATATATAAAAACTTGTCAGAAAAGTCAGGAAACTTTTTTGACAAGCTGAAAAACGGTTTGCTTATTTTACTGTGTTCATCCGGTAACCTACGCCGCGAACCGTTTCAATATAGGAACCGCATGGCCCAAGCTTTGTGCGGAGTGTGCCGATGTGTACGTCTACGGTACGGGTCTCGCCGATGAAATCTGTGCCCCAGATGGAGGCAAGGAGCTGTTCTCTGGTGAACACCAGACCGGGGTTTGACATGAATTTATATAACAGATCATATTCTTTCAGCGTAAGCTGTACTCTTTCGCCCTTTATCGCTACGGTATGTTCACTGGGGTTCAGCTCCAGATCTCCCGCACGCAGGACAGGCTTTGCGCTGTTTGGATAGCAGCGGCGCAAAACCGCTTTTATTCTGGATACCATCTCCATCATACCGAAAGGCTTTGCCAGATAGTCATCGGCTCCGGTGTCCAGAGCAATCACCTTGTCATATTCGGTGCCCTTGGCGGTGGCCATAATGATGGATATTTTCTGTGGCGGTGCGGCTGCGAAGCTTTTTCAGAATGGATATGCCGTCCTCGCCGGGCAGCATGATGTCAAGCATAATAAGCTGCGGCGTCTGAGCAGAGAGGGTCTTAAACAATGATGCCCCATCGGGGAAACCCTTTGCCTCAAATCCGGAGGCGTTAAGGGTATATATCATCAACTCGCGGATGCCGGAATCGTCTTCAACGCAGAATATCATATTTTTCTCATTCCTTTGCAGTATATATAAAGTATAATACAGCCCAAACGAAAGATGCAACACAGTTTTATGTAAAATGGATGTAAAAAAATCTGCTCCGCACTGCGGAGCAGAAAAAACTTATTTTTTCTTTTTCCCGAAAATGCCCTTTCCTGAGCTGTCCATCTCGCCCATGGAGGCTGCAAAGTGGCGCAGCAATTCTTTCTGGGAGCTGGTCAGGTTCCTGGGGACAGCTACCTTTACGGAGACAAACTGGTCGCCGCGGCCGCTGCCGCGCAGATAGGGGATTCCCTTGCCCTTCAGGCGAAACACCGAGCCGGTCTGTGTCCCTTCGGGGAGGGTGAGATTTACTTTGCCATCCAGCGTGGGGACTTCAATCTCGGCACCCAGAACGGCCTGTGCGTAGCTTATCTCCTGTTCCAGGAGCACAGAGTTGCCGTCACGCTCGAAACGGGAGTGGGGACGAACAATGACGGATACCAGCAGGTCGCCCTGAGGGCCGCCGTTTGCACCGAAGCTGCCCTGCCCGCGCAGGGAGATGGTCTGCCCGTCATCAATGCCGGCGGGAATGTTCACATTTATCTTGTGCTGGCGGCGCACCTTGCCCATACCGCGGCAGGTGGGGCAGGGCTGATGTATGATCTTGCCGGTACCTTTGCACTTTGAGCAGGCCGCAGTGGACTGCGCAAAGCCAAAAGGCGTGCGCTGGGTGGTGCGGACGGTGCCGCTGCCCTTGCAGTCGGGGCAGATCTCCGGTGTGGTTCCGGGGGCGCAGCCGGAGCCTTTGCAGTCGCTGCACTGCTCGATACGGGCAACCGTCACATCTTTTTTGCAGCCGAAAGCCGCCTCCTCAAAGCTGATGTTGACAGAGGCACGAACGCTTTCTCCCTTGCGGGGAGCATTGGAATTCCTCGTGCCGCCGCCAAAGCCGAATATGTCACCGAATATATCGCCAAAACCGCCGAAATCACCGAAGCCTTCAAAACCGCCTCCGCCAAAGCCGGCGTTGGGATCAAAGGCTGCATGACCGTACTGGTCATACTTCGCTCTCTTGTCGTCGTCAGAAAGAATCTCGTAGGCCTCGTTTATTTCCTTGAATCGCTCCTCGCAGGCCTTATCCCCGGGGTGCAGATCAGGATGGTTCTCCTTGGCAAGCTTTCTGTATGCTTTTTTTATTTCGTCTGCCGAGGCACCTTTCTGCAGGCCAAGTACCTCGTAATAGTCTCTTTTTTCTGCCATAAAACTGCTCCTTAAATACGCGCCATTGAGGCGGAGAACAGCTCCGCCTCAATGGGTGATTTTACGGGGAATAGAAGAATTATTTCTTGTCATCGTCAACTACGGTGTAGTCTGCATCGTAGTAGTCCTGACCGCCGTTTGCACCGCCGGTGGAGCCGCCTGCTGCCTGGCTGGGGTCAAAGCCTGCACCCTGAGCACCGCCTGTTGCCTGATACATCTTCTCGGAGACCTTGTAGAAGGCCTGGGTGAGCTCCTCGGTAGCGCTCTTGATGGCAGCGGTGTCGGTGCCGGTGAGAGCGGATTTCAGGGCGGACAGCTTGCTCTCCACCTCGCTCTTGTCGGCAGAATCCAGCTTGTCGCCCATCTCGCTGAGGGTCTTCTCGGTCTGGTAGACCAGTTGATCGCCCTGATTGCGAACGTCGATCTCTTCCTTGCGCTTTGCATCCTCTGCGGCGTACATCTCAGCTTCCTTAACTGCCTTATCGATGTCTTCCTTGGACATGTTGGAGGAGGAGGTGATGGTAATGTGCTGCTCTTTGCCGGTACCCAGATCCTTTGCGGAGACATTCACGATGCCGTTTGCGTCGATATCAAAGGTGACTTCGATCTGAGGAACGCCGCGGCGTGCCGGGGCGATGCCGTCCAGATGGAAGCGGCCAAGGCTCTTGTTATACTGGGCCATCTCGCGCTCGCCCTGCAGAACGTTGACCTCAACGGAGGTCTGGTTGTCAGCAGCGGTGGAGAAGATCTGGCTCTTCTTGGTGGGGATGGTAGTGTTGCGCTCGATAAGTCTGGTGCACACGCCGCCCAGAGTCTCAATGCCCAGAGACAGAGGAGTTACGTCCAGCAGCAGGATGCCTTCCACATCGCCGCCCAGAACGCCGCCCTGAATGGCAGCACCGATAGCCACGCACTCGTCGGGGTTGATGCCCTTGAAGCCTTCCTTGCCGATCAGGGACTTTACCATCTCCTGCACTGCGGGGATACGGCTGGAGCCGCCCACCAGCAGAACCTTGCTGATCTCGCTGGGCTGGAGCCCAGAGTCGGACAGAGCCTGCTTGACAGGACCCATGGTCTTTTCAACCAGATGATGAGTCAGTTCATTGAACTTTGCGCGGGTCAGGGTCACGTCCAGATGCTTGGGGCCGGTGGCATCGGCGGTGATGAAGGGCAGGTTGATGTTGGAAGTGGTAACGCCGCTCAACTCGATCTTGGCCTTTTCAGCAGCCTCACGCAGACGCTGCATAGCGACCTTGTCGCCGCTCAGGTCGATACCCTCGGACTTCCTGAACTCATCCACCAGATACTTGGTGATGCATGCGTCGAAGTCGTCGCCGCCCAGACGGTTGTTACCGGCGGTTGCCAGAACCTCAATAACACCGTCACCGATCTCCAGAACAGAGACATCGAAAGTGCCGCCACCAAGATCGTAGACCATGATCTTCTGGTTGGCCTCTTTATCAAGGCCGTATGCCAGAGCTGCGGCAGTAGGCTCGTTGATGATACGCTTTACGTCCAGACCAGCGATGCGGCCTGCGTCTTTGGTGGCCTGACGCTGAGCGTCGGTGAAGTATGCGGGAACGGTGATGACAGCTTCGGTAACGGTCTGGCCCAGATAAGCCTCTGCATCAGCCTTCAGTTTCTGAAGGATCATTGCGGAAATCTCCTGAGGAGTATATGCTTTCTTGTCAACAGTGACTTTGTAGTTGGAGCCCATCTCACGCTTGATGGAGGATATGGTGCGGTCGGGGTTGGTGATGGCCTGACGCTTTGCCACCTGGCCTACCATACGCTCGCCGTTCTTTGCAAATGCAACAACGGAGGGGGTTGTGCGCGCACCTTCAGCGTTTGCGATGACTATGGCTTCGCCGCCTTCCATAACGGCTACGCAGCTGTTGGTTGTACCGAGATCTATACCTATGATTTTACCCATTGTTTTTTCCTCCTGTATATAAGAAATTTTTACTATCTATCAACTAAAACGGCAGAGCCGTGTCAGTTTGCAACTTTAACCATGGCGAAACGGATCACTTTTTCACCGATTTTGAAGCCCTCCTGAAAGACTTCAACGATCTCGTTCTCGCCCTTTTCCTCGTCATCCACATGCATCACGGCGTTGTGGAGAGACGGGTCAAAGGTCTGCCCCAGACTTTCTATCCGGGTGACTCCCAGCTTTTCAAGGGTGGAGCTGAACTGGTTCATAATCATCTCAACGCCCTTGCGGTAGGCCTCATCCTCGGTGGTCTGAGACAGGGCTCTTACGAGGTTGTCATAGACCGGCAGGAACTTTGCAACCGTGTCGGACTTGATGTCGGCATATAGGCTCTCCCGCTCTTTCTGGCTGCGCTTGCGGTAGTTGTCATACTCAGCAAGCAGCCTCAGATATCGGTCGTTTGCACCTTTCAGCTCCTCCGCAGCATCGTGCTTGGCTTCTGCTTTCTCCTCGGCCTTTTTGGAGGATTTTTTCTCTTCCTTCTTCGGGGCTTTTTCTTCTGCCTTTTCGGGCTCGGCTTTGGCCTGTTCCTTTACCTCAGCTTCCTGCTGTGCTTCCGCTGCCTTTTTATCTTCGTTCATCGTTATCATCTCCCTTAATGATCAGCTTGTTGTGCATACCCTCCGGGGGGGCGTCACCGCCGCCCAGCCTCCGGGAAAGGCCGGCTGCCAGAAAGCTCAGCTTTGCTGCAACGGCGGAGTAATCCATTCTTGTGGGGCCAACCACACCGATCAGTCCCCGGGTATTGTCTCCCGCATCGTAGCTCGCTATTACAACACTGGAATCTTTCAGCTCCTCTGCCACATTTTCCGGGCCGATCAGAACACGGATCTCGTCGCTGCCGCCAAAGTTTTCCGCCGAGGGGAGGATGTGCCCGCCGCCGGACAGATAACTCATCAGGCGGTGCGCCTTGTCCGGATCGCGAAATTCCGGCTGGCTCAGCAGACGGTTTTCGCCGGTGATGAAAGCGGAAGGAGTGTTGGACTCTGTGAGCACCTCAATTACGAAAGCGGATATCACGGAGGTGAGCCCCATGGTATCGTCCGCCGCCCGCTCTGTGGAACTTATGAGCAGCGGAGTGATCTGATCGTCGGTGATGTTGGTAAAACTGGCGTTGAAGAGGGTGGAGAGCTTCTGCACCATGTTCTGGTCAACGGAGATGGGCAGATGCACCAGCTTATTTTTTACGCTGTTGTTTGAAAGCATCACCACAATGATAAAGGTGTTGGCATCCACATAGATCAAATCGAAACGCTTGATCGTGACTGCATTCTGGGTGGTGATAGCCAGTGCCGGATAGTCCGTAAGCTGAGAAGCCAGTTTGCTCACGTCGCTTATGGTGTTGTCAAGCTGCTGGAGCTTTGCGTTCAGGCGGCGGTTGATATCTTCCGTCTCCTCAAGGGAAAGCTTCTGCTTTTCCATCAGCTCGTTTACGTACATTCGGTAGCCCATGGGAGTGGGAACGCGTCCGGCAGAGGTGTGGGGCTGCTCAAGGTAGCCCATGTTCACCAGCTCCGCAAGCTCGTTGCGGATGGTAGCGGAGGAACAGCCCAGCCCGGCATTCGCAGCGATGACTTTGCTGCCGACCGGCTCCGCCGTGCGGATGTATTCTTCCACAACTGCGGCAAGTATTTTCTTCTTTCTCTCGCTGATAGCCATCTTTCAACCTGCCGTTTCCAGTTAGCACTCGCCGCCAATGACTGTTGGCACTCTTTACCTTCGAGTGCTAATATACCATTCGCGGCATCCTTTGTCAATAGTTTCGGCAGTGGCACTTATTAAAATTCACATTTTGGACACGAAAAAATGGAGCTGGTTCAGAAGACCAGCTCCGGTAATCACGTATATTTTTTCAGAAGCTGCTGAACATAGATAACATCGAAAGCAGAAAAACCAGTAAGCAGACGGGAAACAGCGACACACTTATATATCTTACAATGAGGCCAAAAAGAGGCGGCATCAGGCAGACCCGGACGGATAAAGGACAGATAGATAAGCGGGAGAAGTAAACTTGTCATGAAGGATGTTCAGATAAAGGCATATTTCTTCAGCCGTTCCATGGCTTCCTGGAGCTGGCTCAGCGGCAGGGACAGATTCATGCGGATGGAATGGGGGTAAATGAAGGCCTCTCCGTTTTGCCAGATAACGCCGCAGCGCACGCCCCGGCGCAAAAGCTCGGAAAGCTCCAGTCCATGCTCCCGGAGCCACAGGTCCACATCCAGGAAAAGCATATAGGTTCCCTGCGGGCGCATGACCCGGACACCGGGGAAATGATCATTTATAAAGCCGCAGGCATATTCGAAGTTTTTGTCCAGGGCCTCAACCATTTGATTGGCCCAGTCCTCACCCTCGGAACCATAGGCTCCCACAAGGGCGTGCATGGACAGCACGTTGCAGTTATTGTAGTGGCTCATCTCTCCCCTGCGCTCCAGCCGATCCCTGAGATAGGGGTTATATACAATATGATAGGAGCCGATAAGCCCCGCCAGAGAAAAGGTCTTACTGGGGGAGTAAAAGGCGATGGTACGCATTTTTGCATCCTCTGACACGGACTGGGTGGGGATGTGCTTGTATCCGGGCATGATGATATCGGACCAGATCTCGTCGGAGACCACCAGACAGTTGTTCTCCGCGTAGACCTGCATGGCCTTCTCGATCTCCCAGCGTTCCCATACTCTGCCGCAGGGGTTGTGGGGAGAGCAGAAGATGGCAAGGTGTATGCCGTGCCGTTTGATCTTCCGGTCCATGTCCTCGTAGTCCATGCGCCATATGCCCTTTTCATCCCGCTTGAGCTCACTGTGTATAATCACTCTGCCGGTGTTCTCCATGGTCTCGGTAAAGCCCACATAGGTCGGGGAGTGAATAAGTATTTTATCGCCGGGATTGGTAAAGGTCTGCACAGCGGAGCTGACGCCGCCAAGCACACCGTTTTCATAGCCAATATGTTCCCGCTTGAGCCCGTTAACACCGTTGCGGCGCTGCTGCCAGCTTATGATGCTGTTATAGTATTCGGCCGACAGAGGAAAATAGCCCATAAAGGGATAATCAAGCCTGTCGCGTATGGCCTTTAAAATGGGAGGGGCCACGGGATAGCTCATATCGGCAATCCACATGGGAATGACGGAAAAGCCCTCCTCCACGGTACAGCCTTTCACAGGGATTATGTCAGCGGCGATGCAGTCATGCCCGGCCCGATCCAGAACGGTGGTAAAATCGTATTTCATATCTATATCTCCTGTTTTTATCAATGGCTTCATGTTATTGTATTCATACTGTTTTTTCATAAAACCGTTTGGTTTTATGAAAAAGGAATCGCCTGACGGCGCTTCCCTTTTGCGGAAAATCGCCGCAAAAGCCGTCTCATACAGTTCTTAACGCACCTGCGGTGCTATAAAAAGGTTTTCAACCTTTTTGATAAGAACTGGTATCAGCCCGCGATTTCAAGTATGAATGAAGCCCCCGGCGATTTTTCGCCGGGGGTCTGCGGTGTTCAGGTGAGGAAGTCTCTCAACTTCTTAGAGCGGCTGGGGTGGCGCAGCTTGCGCAGAGCTTTGGCCTCTATCTGACGGATACGCTCACGGGTGACGTTGAACTCCTTACCCACCTCTTCCAGCGTGCGGGTGCGGCCGTCCTCAATGCCGAAGC
>CAZESU010000089.1:0-8220 GCA_964515275.1 uncultured Oscillospiraceae bacterium | reverse complement strand
ATTTTACCATATCCGAACCCAATATGGTAGTGTGGATTTAATCAGAGGTTCCTTAATTCTATGGATGTTCCATGGACAAACGGCTTTATTGAAGGCCGCAACAATAAAACCAAAGTCCTCAAACGCGTCTGTTACGGTATGCGTAATTTCAGAAATTTCAGAAACAGAATCCTCTTTCTGAAATATATAACAATCGTGCCTGAGTTTTCACTCCGACACAATCTGAGTCTTTTTTATTTTGGCTCTACCCCAACTATTGACAGAGAACCTTTGTTAATGGTGCCCCGACAAGCACACGGACAAAAAAATGGATAACCGCTTGAAACGGTTATCCATTTTTATGTTATGATATTGGCTTGCTTAGGCCCGCTCGGCAGAGTCGTCTGTGGCCGCCTGAGCTTTTTTCCGGGCCTTGCGTGCGTTGCTGATCAGGATTCCGCCTACGACAGCGACGCTCAGGCCGATGAAGAAAAGACAGATCCCGTCACGAACGAAGATGCTCCAGTCGCCCTTGGAGAGGATTAGGGAACGGCGGAAAGAACCCTCCAGGATTTCAGACAGCACCAGGGACACGATGATGCAGGGCAGGGAGAAGCCCAGCTTGGAGATGAAGAAAGCGATCACGCCGATGATGAGAGCAATCCACACATCAGCGGGCAGATAGCGGCTGACAAAGGCTCCGGTCAGCACAAAGAAGGTCAGCAGCGGGGCCATCAGGGAATTGGGGATGACCAGCAGACGGGCAAACAGACTGGTGGCCAGCTTGCCGAAGATGTACATCATAACGCAGCCGAACAGCAAGCCCCACATGATACCGTAGACCAGCTCCGGGGTGGAGCGCATCAGAGCCACGCCGGGCTCGATGCCCTGCTGGATGAAAGCGGAACCCACGACGGCCACAGCGGGGGAACCGGCAATGCCCAGGGTCAGGAAGGGAAGCAACGCGCCGCCGACAACTGCGTTGTTGGCGCTCTCGCACACGGTGATGCCGCGGGGATCGCCGGTGCCGAAGGTCTCCTTGTTCTTGCCACGGCTCTTAAGGGTGTTGTAGCTCAGGAAAGTGGCCGGGCCGCCGCCCAAGCCAGGGATGATGCCGATGATGGCGCCGATGATGCCGCCGTACATCATGGATGGGAAGCACTTTTTGAAGTCGCCCTTCTCCAGGTGGGTGTTCAGATCTTTGCTCTCCAGCTTCACCCGCTTGGAGGTCTCTTTGGCAGAGAGCATGTTCAGGATAGAGGGAACCGCATACAGGCCGATGACCACCGGCACCAGGGCAAAGCCGTCATAGAGGTTGTAGTTGCCCATAGTGAAGCGGGGGGCGGCGGTGAAGGGATCGATGCCCACGGTGCCAATGAGCAGACCGATGAGAACGCTCATCAGAGTTTTGGGCACGTCCTTGGAGCCAATGTAAGCGATGCTCAGGACGCCAAACAGGGCAATGGTGGTCAGCTCCGGGTCGGTCAAGTTATACACGATGGCGGAGACCAGAGAGGTGCCGAACATCAAAACCAGCACGCCGAAGATTCCGCCGACGGTGGAGGCCGTCAGCGACAGGCCCAGCGCCCGTCCGGGCTGACCCTTTTTCGCCATAGGCTGGCCATCGAACATGGTGACCACTGCGGCGCCCGTGCCGGGCACGCCGATGGCAATGGAAGCGATGGAGCCGCCGTATTCTACCGACATGTACAGGCACACCAGCATGATGACCGCCTGCAGGGGCGTCAGATAGAGGGTAAAGGGAAGCATCAACGCGATGCCCAGAGAGGGGCCAAGACCCGGCAGGGAGCCGATCAGCAGGCCCACCAGGGTTCCGATGGCCATCCACAGGAAGGTGGTGGGGGTCAGAACCTGGCTGATAATATCCCAGGAAAATAAACTCATGGCCGTACCTCCTTAAAACTTGATCTGCAGCAGCACCGTGAAGATCACATATGCGGCCACGGTGAAGATCACACTGCCCACGGTGGCGAAGATCAGACGCTGCTTTTTTGTCTTGTGTGTATCGTGGAAGAGGAACAGCATGGCCCAGACGCCCAGCAGAATGCCCACATAGTACAGATCAACATATTGCCAAATCAGCTTCATGACCACGATGATGGCCAACGTGACGAGCAGTCCCTTGGGGTTGGGGATGTCAAAAACTTCCGTGTTGTTCTTCCCCTTCCCGAACAGATCGTTATACAGCGCCACAAGAGAGGTTATGATAAGCGCGACACTGACGATCAAGGGATACAGCGAGGGGGACTCATAATAGTTGGCGGTCTGCTTCAGCGACAGCGAGCTGACAACGAAGAATATGCCGACTCCGATAAACAAAAGCTCCGAAACGATGGAGAGGGTTCGCTTTTTCATAAGCTCCTCCTGTGGTTAGAAAAGTTTTCCTTTACTTATGGATATGCAATTAATCCATGCGGGCGAGAGCGTCGCCGCATGTTGCCAGATACTCGTTCACGAAGGTCACAAAGCTGTCGTGATCTAGATCCCAGGCGCTTATGTGGTTGCTGACCATGAACGTTCTCCACTCGTCGGTGTTGCGGGCGTTGTCGATGATCTCAGCCAGATATGTGACCAGCTCGTCATCCAGCCCGGCGGAGCAGAAAAAACCTCTCCACACGGAGTTGCCGTTGGCAGGGCCGGTGAAGCCCAGCTCAGCCAGAGTGGGGACATCGGGGATCTCGGACATACGCTCGGGGGAGCTGACAGCCAGGCACTTGTAAACGCCCTCGATAAAGTCGCTGACGTAGTTGCCGGTGGTGGCGGTGCCTACATCCAGGTCACCTGCGAGAACAGCTACCTTGGCGTTCTGGGCGCTGTCGTAAGGAACGTAGCTGATGTCGATGCCGGTCTCGTCCACAACATACTGCTCAAAGAGTTGCTGGGAGCCTCTGGCAGAGCTGGCGCCCCAGTTGATGGTGCCGGGGTTGGCCTTGGCATACTCCACCAGATCATTGAGATCGTTGAAGGGGGAATCGGGAGCAACGGCGATGGAGACGTACTCCTGGGCAATGGTGGTCACGGGGGTCAGCTTGGTCAGGTCATAGGGGGCGGTGCCGTCGGCGATCTCCAGGGTGAGAGAGCAGGTGTCCATGACGATGCCGGTAGTCTTCTTGTTGGTCATCATTGCGGTCTTGGCGTTGCTTCCGCCGCCGCCAGTGACGTTCTCAAACTCCACGGTGATGCCAGTCTGCTCCTGAATGATGCCTCCCAGGGTACGCATGATGTTGTCTGCGGAGGAGCCGGGGGCGCCGTCGGAATAAATGGTGAGCGTCTTGAGCTCAGTGGTGGAAGAGCCGGAGGCGCCGCAGGCGGCAAGACCCATGACCATCACGAGCGTGAGCGCAATAGCCGCGATTTTGGTTACCAGGTTCTTTTTCATTGTGTTCTACTCCTTTTATAAAAATTTTTTGGATCGCGTTTTATAGAGGTAGTACAGGAAGGTGAGCGTTGCGCACATCATCCAGCCTATCGGATATGCAAAGCCCACAGGATAGAGCGCTGGGGTGAATTGCGTAATCACACGGAGGTACAGTTGCCGCCAGAGCACCAAGCTGAACAGTTGAATCAGCATGGATCCCTTGGAATCTCCCGCCCCGCGGAGGGAGCCCGCACAGATCTGGTTGAAGGAACTGAAAATTTTGAAGGGAGCCACATATCGTACGAACATGATGCCGTAGCTGACCACGTCCTCCTCCTGAATAAACAGCAGCACCAAGTATTTTGCTCCCAACCACATACAGACCAAGATAAATCCGATAACGCCAAGGGTCATGATTAGAGCGGTCTTTGTACCCTGCCGGGTTCGCTCGGGCTTTTTCGCGCCCAGATTCTGCCCCACAAAGGTGGTCGTGGCCTGGGCCATGCTCTGCATGGGTAGCATCGCAAACTGGTCGATCTTGTTAAAGCAGCTCCAGCCGGCCATGGCGGCCGAGCCGAACGCGTTTATGTAGGACTGCACCACCACGTTGGACATGGAGGTCAGCGTCTGCTGGATGCCTGTGGGAAGGCCGATTGACAGGATCTCTTTCACCGTAGAAGGAATGATCTTCAACTCTTTCCAGGTGAAGCGGTAGGATTTATCCGACCGAGCCAGAACAAAGAGAACCAGGATGGCTGAGAGGAATTCTGCCTGGATTGTGGCGAAAGCCGCGCCAGCGATCTTCCAGGGCAGCGCCACCACAAGCACGATGTCCAACACAATGTTCAGCACATTGCTGACGATTAGGAAGAGAAGCGGATTTTTGGTGTCGCCCACGGCCCGCAAAATCGCGCTGCCCATGTTGTACACCAGCAGGGCCGAGATACCCGCGAAATAGATCCGCAGATATGTCTTGGCCGAGTCGAACACATCCGCCGGTGTGGACATGAGGCGCAGCATCCAGGGCATAGCTGGGATGGCGATGAGCGTAAAGGCCACGCCCGTCAGGAAGGTGATGGCCATGGTGGTCTCCACCGCCTCGTGCAGACCCTCCGGATCATGGGCGCCGAAGCGCCGGCTGATCACAACCCCCGCCCCGATGGACACGCCGTTGAAGAAGTTGACCATGGTGTTACAAATGTAGGTGGTGGAGCCTACCGCCGCCAGAGCTTCTTTTCCCACAAAATTTCCAAGGATGATGCTGTCGACCAGATTGTACATCTGTTGTATCAGGTTCCCCACCAGGAGTGGCACCGCAAACGTGGTCAGGAGCCTCCAGATGGAGCCCTCTGTCATATCCGTGGCGTTTTTCCGCATGGGATATATTACTCGATGATCTGGCAGTTTCCAATTTTGGCCAGATATTCGTCAAAACGCTTCAAGTGGCATGCCTCCTCCGATTCACCCGCGTACTGCTTTTGCAGTCGGGCCTCCTCGGACTGGTGCTTCTTTCTGGCGACCTCCGCCAGCTCTTTGGCAAACTCAGGGCGGATCACCACGATCCCGTCCGCGTCGCCTACGATAATATCGCCCGGGAACACCACCTGCCCGCCGCATGAGACGGGGACATTCACCTCACCAGGTCCGTTTTTTAACGGTCCCTGGGGGGTGACCGCTTTAGCATACACAGCCAGATCCAGATGAGACAGGCTATCCACATCCCGGATTGCACCATCGATCACGATGCCGGCAATGCCCTTCATAGCCGCAAAAGTGAACATCATCTCTCCAATCGAAGAACGGTTTTCACAGCCCTCGCCGTCCACAACGATCACATCGCCCGGTTTCGCAATGTCCAGAGCCTTATGTATCATCAGGTTGTCGCCCATAGGTGCCTTCACCGTGACTGCAGTGCCCAGCAGTGGCACGCTGTTGAAGGGCCGCATATAGCCACGCATGCAGAACAGGCGGTTCATGTTATCATTGATGTTGCTGGTGGGAATACCCTTGAAAAGCTCTACCAGCTCCCGTTCCGGGCGCTCTATCGTTTTAAAAATCCGAAATCCGGCTGTGATTGCCATGTTTCGTCCTCCTTATTAGATAATGTATTACATTTAATCTTTAAACTGTAAAATATATTACATTTTATCTTTGCGTTTGTCAATAGCTATTTTGAATCTTATCGATTGCCTTTTTGAATTTTGTGAAAACAATATAAATACAGCCGGCTGAAATTGTGCGTTTCAACCGGCTGCTTTTTTTATTTAGTTTTCCACCATAAAATTTGTGTCCGAGAGGACTTGTTCCATGGCTTTCAGATTCCTGTTGACCTGCTCCGGTGCCTTTCGGCTACATATACTCAGCAGAATATCTACCAGGTAGCAAAAGGCCACCACCGAGTTGTGAAACCCCCCTGACGTGGCTTTGGCCACCATCTGGTAGTTCGAATATCCGGAGAGCGGAGATACATATTCATCCGTAAAGGCGATCACCGTTGCGTTCTTTTTCTTTGCCAGCTTCGCAAATTCCACGATTTGTCGGCTGTAGCGGGACATGGTAATGGCAAACACCACATCCTTGTCTGTGATCCTGCGGATCTGCTCCGGCAGTTCACCGGTATTCCCGCAGACAATGCAGGGCGCATCCAGCATACGGCCCAGGTTATAACTCAAATAGTTGCTGACACATAAACTGGTGCGCAGACCAGCGCAGTAAACATTTTCCGCCTGGAGGACCTTGTCTGCAATGATCTCCATGTTCTCTACGGACAGGCCCTCAAAGGTTCGCTCAATGTTTTCCAGCACCTGTTGAGTGGTCGCCGTCATGAGATCCTGTTTTTGACTGTCGGCTGAGTTGTTTTCCATACTCAACTGTAGCTTGGAGGAGGGCTTTGCCCTGCTCTTCAAATGCTCCTGCAGACTTCCCTGAAACTCTGTATACCCGCTGTAGCCCAACTCCGTGGAAAATCTCACGACAGTGGCGGTGCTGACGCCCACCGCGTGAGAGAGCTGATCCACAGTCATAAATGCAGCCTGTATAGGGTCAGACATGACAAAATTGGCAAGTTTCTTCTGCAATTTTGTCAAGCTGTCAAGACGGCTCTCAATTTGATTCATAACTGTAAGACTCATTCTAAATCATCCATTTCAAAATTGTAATAAACATTTCATATCGTAGCACAATGTTTCATTATTTGCAAGAACTTTTACTGGCAACTTCACGGCGACAGCATTTACTTTTAAGAAGAAGGGATACGATCAAGAGTGGAGTTATCCATAGCAGCACGTGCCATTTTTCCTCGAGTACTGACGCGTTTGCAGAGGTTAACTTGAGTGAGAAGGGACAAGGCCTTTTCGCGGAGGACATTCCGATTCAGCGGCGAGTTATCTTTTCTTGCCCTTGAGTTATCTTCACGGAAAGAAACATCCAGCTGCCAATGGAGCTGGTTTTCTATGCTCCAATGCTTTCTAACAGCATAAGCAAGTCAGGAAACATCGCTTAAAGAAGTGATGGAATAGCGATATTGCCTTAGGTAAATAAAAGTAAAAGATTTTGCCGTGTGCGCCGTAAACACCCTTGAAAAACTTCGCGACAGCGGATATAATTTATCTGATGTTAATAATGAGGATGTCTGCACTTAGAGTGGTTAAAAAAACCGGGAAGGAGAAAGAAAAATGGCTGTGACACAAAAGGGTAACTGCTACCTCTGCGGTGCCGAACTCGGCAAGACGGCAATGAAAAATCATATACTAAAGGTTCATTCCGATCAGGGAGAGGGTCAGGAATGCCGTCTGCTCAAAATTGAGGGGGCAGATGACAAGAATTACTGGCTGTATATCGATGTCCCGGTAAGCAGCAGTCTGACGGTGGTTGATACCTTCCTGCGGAAAATTTGGCTTGAGTGCTGCGGTCACATGAGCGCTTTCCATGATCTTGGCTATCAACAAATCGGAAAGAATACGAAGCTGTACAATATTCCGATAGGTGCCAAACTTGTACATGAGTACGATTTCGGCAGCACCACAGAATGTCTGATCACCGTCATGGGCAGCACGGTGCGTGAAGGAAAAGCTCGGGGCGTTCGCTTGCTGGCCAGAAATCTTCCCATGGAATTTGAATGCGGAAAATGCGATGCAGCAGCCGAATGGGTTGATGTGGAACGCATGTGGGATGGGCGCTATCCGTTTTTCTGTGATGCCTGCGCAGAGAAATTCGGGAGTGAAATGATGCTCCCGATTACAAATTCTCCGCGTATGGGCGTCTGCGGCTATTGCGGTGAGCAAGATCGTTTTTCTTTTGTCCGGCCCGAAATCATAAACGGGGAGACAGACAAATGATAGCGCCATATCCTGTTCACGCTGCCGCCAAAAGCCTTGAGAAAGAAAATCTGCGATTTAGGACTTTCCTAAAAATCGTGCCGACCCGGATGGGTTAGACCGCCAGTTTGCCGAGCTGCATAAAGAGCTATTTTCTCATTACGACTGCAGCAAGTGCTGCAACTGCTGTCGGGTGTTCAACGTTGAACTGGAGAGGGATGAGATAGAAGCACTGGCCCAGTTCTTCCAACTGAATGCTGGAGAATTTTCTAATGCCTACCTTGCAGATAGCAACAGTCAATCGGAGATTGCCGCCCGCTGCCGTTTCCTGAAAGAGGATGGAAGCTGTCTCGTGAGAACGTACAAGCCGCAATCATGCCGGGACTTTCCTTACATCGTCTGCTGCGATCACTCGTTCCGTAAATATTTTATCATTTTTCTCTTACACATTCCGCTTGCATGTGCCATAATCTTTTTGCGGTAATATTTTCGGTTCTATAATAAATGTTGGGGTAGCGAAGCCGAAAGGCAGAGCTACACCCAACA
>CAZESU010000088.1:0-8250 GCA_964515275.1 uncultured Oscillospiraceae bacterium | reverse complement strand
TATTTGATAGCCGCCTCGGCAGTGTCGCCTGGCATAAAGGGAAAAACCCGTATTCCATGGAAACAGGGGGAAGGATATCCTCCTCGTGTCTTGACATGATGGATGGAAGCGTGTATACTCATGAGAAAATTCAGGTATGAACACGATCAACCGAATTATATATCTGCCGACTTTTTCCGTCAAGGCGGGATATATGAGAAAGGACGAGACATGCAGAAGATCAGAATCAGCACAGACTCCACGGCAGACATCCCAAGGGAGCTGCGGGAGGAGCTGAAGATAGAGGTTGTGCCTCTCACCATCATCCATGGCGAGGAGCAGTACCGGGACGGCTACGACCTGACGCCCCAGGAATTTTATGAGATATTGGACAAGGCACCGGTCCTGCCCAGTTCCTCTCAGGCCACGCCTGTGCAGTTTATTGAGCTATATGAGGAGACCTGGAAACAGGGCTATACCCACCTGATCCATACCAGCATCAATTCCAGGGGTTCCTCCACGTTCCAGAGCGCGGTGCAGGCAAAGGCCTTTTTCTTTGAGGAACACCCGGAGGCAGAGGAGCGCTTCAGCATCACGCTGATCGATTCGCTCACATACAGCATGAGCTACGGCTGGCCTGTGATCGAGGCCGCCCGTATGGCGGCAAAGGGCAGCACAGCCGAGGAGATCACCGCCTACATCCAGGACTGGGTAGATCACGCAAGACCCATGTTCATCCCGCTGAATCTGCGCTGCGTGAAAAAGTCCGGACGCATCACCGCGGCAGCCGCCTTTGTGGGCGACGCTCTGGGTCTGAAGCCCCTGATCACCTTTGAAAACGGCGAGGCGAAGATCCTCTCCAAGGTCAGAGGCGAGGCCAGGGCCATCAGCGCGCTTGTGGATATCTGCCTGAAGGAGCGCAAACCCGGCAGCCCCTACCAACTCGTATACGGCAGCAACGAGACACAGCGGGAGAAGCTGCGGGAGGCGGTAAACGCCGCGCTGGATCAGCCTCCCACGTTTGAATACCCCGTGGGCTGCATCATCGGCATCAACACCGGGCCCGATATGATCGGCCTGATCTACCGCACCTGACAGGAACACCTATGAGTATCAAAACCGTTATGTTCGATCTGGACGGGACGCTGCTCCCCATGGATCAGGACGAATTTACAAAAGCATATTTCAGGCTCCTTGCCGGAAAGCTTGCCCCCAAAGGCTATGATCCGGAACAGCTGATCAGCGGCATATGGGCCGGTACCGCCGCCATGGTGAAAAATGACGGCTCCTGCACCAACGAGGAGGCTTTCTGGAAGAAGTTCTCCGCCATTTTCGGAGAAAAGGTGCTGGCGGACAAGCCTGTTTTCGAGGAGTTTTACCGTGTGGAGTTTCAGAACGCCAGAGACAGATGCGGCTTTGCCCCGGAGGCGGCGGAGCTGGTCAAAGCGCTGAAAGCCGGGGGATACCGGGTGCTGCTTGCCACAAACCCCATCTTTCCCGCCATTGCCACCGAGAGCCGTATCCGCTGGGCGGGACTGGAACCGGAGGATTTTGAGCTGTATACCACCTATGAAAATTCCCGCCACAGCAAGCCCAACCCGGACTACTACCGGGATCTTCTGAGCCGGATCGGCGAGGAGGCCGAAAACTGCCTTATGGTGGGCAACGACGCCACCGAGGACATGGCGGCGGAGACACTGGGCATGCAGGTTTTTCTGCTGACCGACTGTCTGATCAACAGGGAAGAGAAGGACATCTCCCAATGGCCCCACGGCAGCTTCGGAGCGCTGAAAAAGTATCTGTTCGGATAAAAAACACGACGCATCATTGGGATGCGTCGTGAATTTTTTTATCGGGTATCTATCGCCGCAGGCGTTGATGATGGTGGCATCGCCCCGCTTCAGAACTTTGCAATAAAAAATGATTAAAATGTTTGCAGGAAGAGGGGCCGGAGCGTTTTTAGATAAAATTTGTAAATTGTCTAAGTGTTTTTTTCATATTTCTGATGTATTCTATTATAGAAAATAAGGGGCGGAGCAACAGGCTCCGCGTAAGGAAAGGAGAGGCATGTGGATTCCAAAAGACAGATGAATTTTATGGAGCGGGTCTCCGCTTTCATTGTCGATAAAAGAAATATCATATTTCTTGCATTCCTTGCCGCAGCGATCTTCTGCGCATTCTCAAGAAACTGGGTGCAGGTGAACGACAGCCTGACAGACTACCTGCCGGAGGACACCGAGACGCGCCAGGGCCTTGACTTGATGGAGCAGGAGTTTGTGACCTTCGGCACGGCAAAAATCATGGTGCAGAACATTACATATGAGCAGGCGCAGGAGCTGCTGGAGCGCATTGAAAATACCGACGGAGTAAAATCCGTGGAGTTTGACGATACCAGCCGGCACTATAACGCCGCAGCCGCACTGTTCTCCGTGACCTTTGACGGGGAGGAAAACGATCAGGTCAGCATTGACGCCCTTGCAGAGATCAAACAGAAGCTGGCCGAATATGATCTGTATGTCAGCAGCTCCGTGGGCAATCCGCTGAAAGCGGTCATCGCCCAGGAGATGCTGGTGGTGGATATCATCGCCGTGGTCATCATCATTCTGGTGCTGCTGCTGACCTCCAAAACCTATGCGGAGATCCCTGTGCTGCTGATCACCTTCGGCGCCGCTGCAATCCTGAACATGGGCACAAACTACCTGATGGGGGAGATCTCTTTCGTCACAAACTCCATCGCCATTGTGTTGCAGCTGGCTCTGGCTATCGACTATGCCATCATCCTGTGCCATCGCTACATGGAGGAGCATGAGAATAAGCCGGCGAGAGAGGCCGCGGTGGCGGCCCTGAGCAAGGCCATCCCCGAGATATCCGCCAGCAGCCTTACGACGGTTTCCGGCCTTCTGGCACTGAGCTTTATGCAGTACAGGCTGGGCTACGATATCGGCATTGTCATGATCAAGGCCATTTTGCTGAGCCTGTGCTCGGTGTTCCTGCTGATGCCGGGCCTGCTGGTCCTGTTTTCCAGGCTCATCGACAGGACTCACCACAGGAGCTTTGTGCCGAAGATCTCCTTCCTGGGAAAAGCGGCCTATGCCACCCGCTATGCGGTGCCGCCGATCTTTGTGTGCGTGTTCATAGCGGCCTTTATCTTCTCCGGCAGGGCAAGTTATGTTTATTCCCAGTATTCCGTTTCCCCCATTCGACACAATGAAACGCAGATCGCTGATATGCTGATTGAGGAGCTGTTCGGCTCCACCAATCAGATGGCCGTCATTGTGCCTGCCGGGGACTATGAGCGGGAGGCAAAGCTCATTGAGAACATCGAGGACTTGCCCCGCACCGTGTCCGTGACCGGCCTTGCCAATATCAAGGCGGTGGACGATTACTATCTGACCTCCTCCCTGACCCCCAGACAGTTTGCCGAACTGACCGATCTGGATTTTGAGGTGGCAAAGGTCCTGTACTCCGGCTACGCCATGAACCGGGACGACTACGGTCAGATGGCCACCAATCTGGAAAATTACAGTGTGCCTCTTCTGGACATGTACGACTACCTGTGCACCCAGCGGGACGAGGTGTCCATCAATCTTCCGGAAGAGACCGAGGAGACCATGGACGATCTGGAGCAGCAGCTCAACGATGCAAAGCTCCAGCTGAAAAGTGAAAACTGGAGCCGAATCGTACTGGAGATGGATCTTCCCATCGAGGGCGATGAGAGCTTTGCATATCTGGACATCATCCACGGGATCGTGGCCAGATATTATGAGGACGGTTACCTGGTGGGCGACACCACAAGCTGTGCCGACCTGAAGGCCTCCTTTGAAAACGATAATATGCTGATCAGCATCCTGTCCATCCTGTTTGTGATTCTGGTACTGATCTTTACCTTCAAGTCCGCGGGTCTGCCGGTGCTGCTCATTTTGATCATTCAGGGCA
This sequence comes from uncultured Oscillospiraceae bacterium, assembly GCA_964515275.1. Taxonomy (GTDB): domain Bacteria; phylum Bacillota; class Clostridia; order Oscillospirales; family Oscillospiraceae; genus Limivicinus. The sequence continues at coordinate 4,335 of CAZESU010000088.1, read as the reverse complement.
GTATCTGCTGCAACTTCTCTTTCCCGTACCTGAGGGGCAACAATCTGTTTTTCCTTACCTATCTGATCATCAGCGCCATTCAGATGGGCGCCAATATCGACTATGCAATCGTCATTTCCAGCCGATATATGGAGCTGAAAGACGCCATGCCTCTGCGGGAAGCCATGGTGGAGACACTGAACCAGGCATTCCCCACCATCATCACCTCCGGCACGATGCTGGCCTCCGCCGGTATCGTCATCGGCCTGATGACCTCCAATGAGACCATATCTGCCATCGGTATGTATCTGGGCACAGGCACATTGATCTCCATTTTCCTTGTCATGTGTGTGCTGCCGCAGATCCTGCTGCTGGGAGACACCATCATCAGAAAGACCAGCTTTTCCATCGGAAAAGGCACCGCTGTGACCCATAAGACGGGACTTATCCGTATCAACGGCAGAGTGCGCGGCAACCTGGACGGTCTGGTAGACGCAGAGATACACGGTATATTCAGGGGGACCCTGAACGCAATGATTGATGTTGGCAGCGTGGAAGAGATATCGGAAAATCTCTTCCCTGAACGGAAAGAAAATGAGGGTGATAGGAAATGAAAGCAAAAAGGACCATTGCATGTATGCTGACCGTCCTGCTGATCGCGGCGCTGCTGATTCCAACCGTGTCTGCCGATGATCGGATCATGCACATCTCCAACGCGAGTGAGCTGAAAAAGCTGGCAAAGTACTGCCAGCTTGACACGTATTCGGAGGGGCTTACGGTTGTCCTGGACAATGATATCGACCTGCAGGGCGAGAGCTTTACGCCCATCCCCATTTTCCGCGGGAACTTTCAGGGCGGCGGGCACACCCTATCCAACTTTGTGCTGGGTACGGACGGCTCCAATCAGGGCTTCTTCCGTTACATAGAGGAAAACGGCACCGTCACCGGCCTTAACCTGCAGGGTACGGTCGTACCCGGCGGCGATGGCTTTTATGTGGGCGGCCTTGTGGGCACCAACCGGGGCACCATCAATAATTGCAGCTTTGAAGGTACCGTCACCGGCACGAGCAACGTGGGCGGTATTGCCGGCGAGAATTACGGTATCATCAGAAACAGCAGCAGCTCCGGCCAGATCAGCGGCAAAAGCTATACCGGCGGCATCGCGGGTTTTAACAGCGGCAGTATTTACAGCAGTGAAAACCATGCCGGCGTGAATACCGCCATTTCCGAGAGCCAGCTGGAGCTGGAAAACCTGAATCTGGCGGATATCACCTCCACCGACCTGGCCTCGACCCAGGAATCCGACACCGTTTCCGACAGCGGCGGTATCGTCGGCGGCAGCATGGGTACCGTATCCGGCTGCATAAACTACGGAACCATAGGCTATCAGCATTACGGCTATAACGTGGGCGGCATCGCCGGGCGCCAGTCCGGCTTTATGAGCAGCTGCACCAACTACGGCAGCATCTACGGACGCAAGGACGTGGGCGGCATTGTGGGCCAGATGGAGCCCTATATGGAGCTTCAGATATCCGAAAATCTGGCGGATGAGCTGAATGAGCTGAACGATCTGGTGTGCGTGGCGCTTGCCAACAGCAACGACCAGACCGGCGAGCTGACGGCGGCACTGAACAAAATCCAGGGCAGCGCCTCTTCTGCCGCAGGCAGTGCTTCCGACCTGGCAAACCAGCTGGGCAATGTGGTGGATAACACAGTGGACACCACCAATGAACTTCTGTCCCGTCTGGACTACGCGGTAAAGGCTATGCAGCCTGTGACCCATAACTTCAATGAGGCGGCGCAGAACTTCTCTCAGGGCATGATCCATCTGGATGTGGCCATGGATAATCTGCAGATGGACGATGCAACGCTCGCGGAGCTCAGTCAGAGTGTGCATGAATTGTCCGACGCGATGAACCGAATAAGCGATGAACTGGAGTACATGGCATATCTGTCTGCACTGTACTTCAATAAAAAGGGCGACGGCACCACAGATACAGATGCTCTGAAGCCCGATAACGCGGAGGAGATCGAGAAGGAATACGGCTACGACTACAACATGGAGGACGCCTCCGCTGCCAAGCTGAGAGACGCCATGTTGGGTACCGCCTCCGACCTGATCAACGACGCGGCAAAGGCTTCCAGGGCTAACAGCAGGATCCTGGACATACTGGATGTGTATTACCTGACACCGATTTACGACACCGACGGCGATGGGATTCCCGATATGAGCAGACTTGAGTACGCAAACGATGAGGGTAGTCTGGCCAGGGATTATTTCACGGCTGCCTCCGAATATCTGGCTCAGGCCACAGAGGGCCTTGATGAGCTGAATACGTATCTGGCCTCTCTTGACGAGGTGCAGTATTCCGGCATGGGCAGCGGATACTACGATGCCTCCGACAGCCTGTTCTCCAGTCTGGGCGGTATGGCCAACGGCATGGGAGAACTGAATGATGCCGTGGACGAGAGCTCCTATGTGCTCAGCCGTGACCTGATCAACGTCAGTACCCAGTTCACAAAGGTGCTGACCATGCTGGCAAATGCCATCACGGGCGAGCTGAATGTGACCATCATAAACGATATCTCCGATTCCGACCTGGAAGACGACAAGGATGGCAAGGTCTCCCAGTGTGTAAACTACGGTGCGATTGACGCAGATATCGACGTTGGCGGCATCGCCGGCGCCATGGGTATAGAATACGAGTTCGATGCGGAAGGCGATGTGACCTCCGGCCTGGGCGCGGGAGACATTCTCTCCAGGACCTATGAGACAAAATGCGTTGTGCGCCACAGCACGAACTACGGCAGCGTCGTGGGCAAGAAAGACAATGTGGGCGCAATCGCGGGCCTGACGGAGATCGGAACCATCATCTCCAGCGAGGGCTACGGCAGCGTAAAGAGTACCAACGGCGGCTATGTAGGCGGCATTGTGGGTTATTCCTACACCCTGGTGCGCGACAGCTTCGCCATGTGCAGCCTTGACGGCGACGAATATGTGGGCGGCATCGCAGGCTACGGCACAAGGATCAGCAATTGCAGCACCCTCATCGGCATCGGTGATGTGAGCGCATGCAGCGGCGCTATTGCCGGCTGGGCGGATATGACCGTGGAAGATAACGTGACCGGCAACAGCTATGTGCATGAGAGCCTGGGCGCAGTGGACGGCATAAGCTACAGCGGAAAGGCAGAGCCTGTCAGTTATGAAGAGCTTCTGGGAACCGAGGGACTGCCCGCAAACTTCAGTCAGCTCAAGCTCACCTTTATGGCGGACGGCGAAATTGTGAAGGAGATCGGCTTTACCTACGGCGGCTCCGTCAGTGAGGAGGATATCCCGCCGGTACCCGAAAAAGCCGATTACAGCGGGAGCTGGCCCGAGTATGATTACAGCGCCTTGTATTTCAGCGATACCATGGAAGCGGTCTACACCTCCAAGCAGGCCACCATGGCAGTCAGCAACAGGAGGGAAGACTCCCCCATGTCCATCCTGCTGGTAGAGGGCCAGTTCCCCGACGGCACCTCTGTCATTGTAAACGAGTACAGCGGCAGCGGGCCGGATACTGCCGATGGGACCGAACTGGAAAAGTGGGTGCTGCGTATCGACGGCACGGATGAGGAGATCGGCGATTACTCGATCCGCTATCTGCCGCCTCAGCTGGAAAAGAGCAGCCATAAGGTGAACATCTACACCTATGACGGCAGTGAATGGACCAGAGCTTCTGTCAAGTCCAACGGCAGCTATGTGGTCTTTGACGGCAGCGGAGATACCGTGGTGTTCTGTGCGGTAGAGACCGCCGGCAATACAGGCATATACCTCATCCTTGCCTGTGTGGGCGCGGCAGTCGCGGCGGCTGTTGTTGTCCTGCTGGTATATAGCAGAAAGAAAAAAGCCGGAATCGGAAAACATTAAGGCAACACCGCATAATGCAAATCGCGAATATGCCCATGGATAAGCAAATGAGTCTGTCCGACCTGAACGATGAGCTGGCACAGGTGCGGACAAAGAAAAAAAGAATTTCCTGCACAGACAGAGCGCATCATTCCGTGGGGAGCCGGGAAGAACATTTGGCGTTCTGATTGGGTGCGAGGTACGGAATCCCCCAGTCAGCCTGACGGCTGACAGCCCCCTTTGACAAGGGGGCCTTTGGAAGGAAGCGCCCTTTGACAAGGGGGGCATGGAGGAGGTCGGCACCGTTAAGCCTCCCTTGTGAAAGGCCGGAAGGCTCGAAATCTTTGATTTCACTCAGCCGCCCGCGTGCTTCGCAGAGGGGGCCGAGCGGAGCGAGGTCGGAGGGATTCCATGAACGCCGGATCGTCGGGAGGGCGGTACGCAAAACCCGTTTCTTTGCACCCCAA
>CAZESU010000087.1:0-8361 GCA_964515275.1 uncultured Oscillospiraceae bacterium | reverse complement strand
GACGTAAATTGTGCCTGCGGCACAATTTGAGCGTACACAGCACGCAGGATTCTTGATTAAACTTTTTAATCAAGAATCAGTATGAGAACCCTGCAAATATTCAAGATACTAGTCAGGCCATTCTCGTTTCACTGCTCCGCATAGGGCAGGAGCAGCTTGTAATATTCCTCCGTCATTTCGCAGATATAATCAGGCCGCTTCGTCATATCACCGGCCTCCGTCAGGCAGCCGGCGCCGCAGACAACACAGCCATAACGCTTGTCACAGTTGGCGCAGCCTTCGTACATCCTCAGTTTTGCGGTCTCTTCCACGATGTATTTCCAGCACTCATCAAAGCTGTACTCCAACAGGCTGATTTTCGGCTGTAAGAACATGCCGCAGGGCAACATGTTTCCCCTCCAGTCCAACCAGAAGCCGTTTCTGCCTGCCCGACAGGTCAGCATATGGTTCGGATTGCTGACAGCAGAATTTTTCATCTTCATCAGAATAAAATTTGCATCTGCCCGAAGCTGGTCTTCCCCAAAACAGTATTTTATTTTGTTCAGCTTCGCACAGGCCGCCTCCCTTGGTGAGAGCCGAATAAAATTTTCATTCTCCCTACGGATGGGCGGGAACAGATAAGCTGCCGCCTCCAGTGTCACTCCGAATTCTTTTGCGAAGGTACAAGCATATTCGAGCTGACCCACATTTTCCGGTGTGATGGTGTAATTCAGACGGTATGGGATATCCCGCTCCTTTAGAAGCTCCATGGCCCGTGTCACCTGCGTATGCCCTTTGGGATTCTGGCACAGCCGGTCATAGGTCTCATCGCTGTTGCCATAGAGGGTGATGTTCAGTCTGCGGCAGGGACGCTGGGCAAAGAAGTCCGCCCATTCCTCATCAATCAACGTGCCGTTGGTGTTGATGGTAATCACAAAGCCCATGTTTGTAAGTTCTGTATACAACCGCTTGAATTCCGGGTAGATCAGGGGCTCTCCGCCGGTCAACAGCAGGAACAGAACGCCTGCTTTCTTTGCTTCTCCGGCAATTCTCAGCCACTCGTCGCAGGAGAGCATACGTCCCTGCTTCTTCATCTCCTCCGAATTCTGGCGGATAAAGCACATCTTGCAGTTCATGTTGCAAAGAGGCAGCAGCTCCATGGTTCCACCAATGGGTGTTCGCATGATTTCTGCTTTCTGAACCAGCATGGCCTCAAGCGGACTTCTTAAATATTCAAACAGTTCCATAGCTCTCTCCCGGAAACAAATAGTCGTGCAGATAATGTGCAGCAGCAGGCTCTTTTGTACACTCCAACATCACTATTCGAACAGACCTCGCCAGATCAACGATCAGTTCCAGCGCTTGATTGACAGCCGCTTCATTCCAGCTGTTCACTGAACTCTCACTATACAGATATTTAACTTTTTGGGCCATCGACAACTCAATCACGTTGTTGACCCTTGCCTGACGCAGGATGACGATGGTATTCAACGGCATAGACTCGTTTTCACATTCTGATGCACTTCCGTGGATTGGGAAACCACAGGCATACCATTTCCCCTCCTGCCTTTGCAGCAGTGTCCTGTCTCCGTTCACGATTTTGCCGCCGACATATGTCTTCCACAGGCTGGCATGAGTTGTCTTCCCGGTTCCGCTTGGAGCGCTAAATACAATCGCGCTGTTTTGATATTGATAGCAGACAGAATGGAGAATCAAACCTTCTCCCTGCAGCAGCAGGCTCTCCAAGTGAATATGCGCCCAAAACGCATTCACTATACCAGTCCAGTTGAACAGACCCTGCACATACCACACTGTAACATTCCCGTCAGCCAGGCGGCTGCGGGCATACAGTATATTTCCATCTGCCGTAATACGATAGTACAGGCGGTTTTCCGCCCCGGATATTTCTTTCACAATGCAGAGATCCGGCTTAACATTCGTGTATTTTCCCTCTGGCATTTCAATTTGTTCGACCGGTAAAAAGGAAATAAAAAATTTCTTTTTGGTCGGCAAAACAGATCTTTGAAACCTGTTGTAAATCTGATCTTTTTTCAGGACTTCTGATGGACACGATATCTCAAGCCGTGTATTCCCTAAAAAGATTTGGTCAGTCAAGACTGTACCTCCATCCAGAAAATAAGCGCCTCTGCAATTGAATTTGCAGAGACGCTTGCAGAAAAAAACAAAAATTAATAGCTGGAATTGATAACACTGACCGTATCGGAAGTCAACGCTCCAATATGGTAAGCTGTGTTTCCGTTGCTGGTCAAATAACCTCTCTGGAAGGCTTCTTGCTGAACCGATCGCAGCTTATCAAATCCGCCACCCGAATAGGATTGAATAACAGACGGTACAGCATCACTATTAGAGAAGCCGCCGCTGCCATCCTTGGGCCAGATAAACCAGGCATATCCCTGATTATCAACAAAGATGCAATAGCTGACACCTGCGCCGCCAGCCGCATCCAAGGCAACCTCACAGCCGCTTGTTCCGGCTGTAAAAACCGTGTCGGAACCTGTTGCAAGGCAATTAATCGTTACCGGATTATATTCAGTAGTAGAAGGGCAAGCTGCAACCGCTACATTAGCCAGAAAACGCTCAACTGTCATGCTGGGCTTCGTATAAGCTTTCATTTTCAAATCCTCCCTATTATACGCAGGAAATCAATTCATTCTGAATTCCACTGTTAATAAATTCCTTAATATCTGACAAGGCTGTGGGGGCATCGGTTCTGTACTCCTCCAGCATCTGTTTAACAAGCTCGTCCTCGGTTCTGGGTGTCTCCAGAGCTTTCCACAGAAAGGCGCCGGTCTCGTTCAGCATCACCATTCCGTTCAGGTTCTTTGTTGCCGGACCCACAGGGATCAGCAAAGTCTCCCCCGCGATGACCCGGATCACAAAATTTTTGTCAGCCTGATAACGAACCGCGCCGGTGGGTTCCGTCTGCTGTATAACACGCACCTTCTCTCGCCTGATCTGTGACTGCCGGTAAACAACAGGCTGCTGTTAACGCAAGGCCGCGTAAATGCAGTCATTCGCCAATGACACAGCTATCCTTACCCTGTAAGTATACCATATTTTGGCAGGGTGTCAATAGATAAATTTACATAATTTCCAGTTTTTTTATTCCCGGGCGCGGATATTCACAGATATCGGTTCCGCACACTGCGCCCCAGCTCGGTATCAGTTTACCATCCCTTTCCCGGATTGTCAACGGCTGATTTTTCCTTTCTTATCACACAGGCGGCTTTCTTGTACGCATCTCCGCGCCGGAAAACATCACGCCGGACGGCAAGATTTACATAAAGTTGTTTACATAATATTGTTGTATACCTACTTCCGCCCTGTCCGCCGGACAGACGGATCCCCTCCTTTGATTTCCTTTTATTTCCGTTTCAGCACTTGCAAAGGAACTCTTTTTGTGCTATCATACTTTGATAGTGTAATTATGTAAATTAGTAGGTGTTATGATGATCGATATTCACTGCCACATTCTGCCCCAGTCAGATGACGGCGCTGACAGCATGGATACTTCTCTGCTCATGGCCCGCATGGCGGCGGACAGCGGCGTGAAGAAGATTATCGCCACCCCACACTGCAACACGCCCCGGGCGTTAGAGAAAAATTACCGGGATGCGGCGCTGGCCACCCGTTTTGTCCAGCTGATCCGGCAGGTCAGGGATGCGGGCATCCCGCTGGAGATCCTGCCGGGGGCTGAGGTACTGTGTATGCCCAATACCCTTGAGCTGCTGCGGAAAAGGCAGCTGGTCACCCTTGCCCGGACGGACTATCTGCTTGTCGAGTTCTTTTTCGATGAGAGCATCGACTATATGGACGATATGCTGGCGGCTCTGGCGGCGGAAGGCGTGCATCCCGTGGTCGCCCACCCGGAGCGGTATGAGGCGGTGCAGCATACCTCCACCATCATCGACCGCTGGTTCAACAGCGGCTATATCATTCAGGTCAACAAGGGCAGTATTCTGGGGCGGCTGGGCCGCGGGGCGGAAAAGGCCGCCGACCGCATTTTGTCCAGAGGCCTTGCCCATGTGATCGCAAGCGATGCCCATGATACCCTGATCCGCACCCCCGGTATGAGCTTCCTTAGAAACTATGTGGAAGAGAAATTCGGCATCGACTACGCGGAAGTGCTGCTGGATTTGAATCCGGCGCGTATCTGTGAAAATCTTCCGCCCCTCCGGGCGGATTGAGCCGCTCATATATCCACCAGAGAGGAACACCATGAAAGTTCTTGAAAAAGCCACGATCATTCTATTTGTCCTTGTCCTTGCGACGTTCTGCGGCTTCAGGGCCTATGACCGGATCGCGGTCGACAACACGCCGCCGGTCATAACATGCAGCAGCGACACCATCGACATTTCCGTCTCCGACCCGGAGAGTGCCCTGTTTCAGGGTATCACCGCATCGGACGACCGGGACGGCGATCTGACCGCATCGGTGATGATCAAGGGCATGACCGGTCTGATTACAAACGACACCGCCAAGGTCACCTACATCGTCTTCGACTCCTCCAACAATATGACTACCTGCCAGCGCACCGTACATTACACGGACTATGAAAAGCCCCGCTTTGCGCTGAGCGCGCCGCTGATCTATAAAGCGGAAGAACCCATTGTCGTTCTGGACAAGCTCACCGCCACAGACTCCTCCGGGCAGGATATCTCCGAAAATATCCGGGTGGTCGCCCAGGACATCAACTCCTATTCCGGCGGCACTTACAATATGACCGTTCAGGTGTCCAACAGTCTGGGCGATGTGGAATCGCTGACCCTGCCGGTCATCATTACCGAAAGCTCCTCCCGGCAGTCCATTACGCTGACGGATTATCTGGTTTATCTGGATGAGGGCGACAGCTTCAACGCCTATAACTACGTCAGTTCCATTCAGGACGGCAGCTCCTCTCTGGACGGCACCAATGCCGCCGTGGAGGGCAGTGTGGATACCTCCACGCCGGGCGCCTATTATATTGAATACAGCTATGGAACATACACGGTGATCCTCACCGTTGTTGTAAAGTGAGGAGGCCGCTATGAACAAAGACAAAGGCTTTTTTAACTGGTCCGAGATCGAACCGCTCTGCGTGATCCGGCTCCTTCTCAAAAAGCTGTGGATGCTGGTACTGGCCTTTCTGATCGGCTCCATGGTCGTCTCCATTATTCTGAGCAATCTGGTTACCCACTCCTACAGCTGCAGCGCCATCTTTGCCGTCGCCGCCCGCTCCGCCTATTCCTCCAACAGCACCGCTGCGTCTGAGGTAGTCACCATCTATACAGAGCTGCTGCAGGGCCGTTTTATGGATGAACTGATCCAGCAGGATCTGGGCGTCACCAACGGATCCCTGAGTGCAAGTCAGATCAATGATACAAATCTGATCACCCTGACGGTCACTTCCTCTTCCCCCAGGGACGCGCTGCTGATCATGCAGTCGGTCATGAACAATTACCACAGTCTTTCCGACTATATCTCCTCCACCGCGGTGCTGAATCCGCTGAACACGCCGAATATCTCCATCATTACCAACAACGCCTACAACGTCACCAGGGTAAGCCGCACGGTGGGGCTTCTCTGCGCCGCGTTAATGGCTGTCGCCGTCTCCTGGTTGGGTCTGTCTCAGGGCACCATTCAGAATATGGAGGGTGCGAAGAACAATCTGGACGCGAAAATCATCGCCTCCATCCCCCATGAGAATGCCAGGCACTCCATAAAATCCGCCTCCAAAAAGCAAAGACGGAAAAATCTGCGGGTTTCCGCCCCGACCACCAGCTTTGCCTTCACGGAGGCCATCCGCAATGTGGCTACCAGGCTGGAGCATGAACACGCCAAAGGCAAAAAGGTATTTCTGTTTTCCAGCGTGACCGAGGGCGAGGGCAAATCCACCCTGGCCGTAAACTGCGCGCTGGCTCTCGCCTCCGCCCACAGCACCGTGCTGTTTATCGACCTTGATCTGCGCAGGCCGGTTCAGGCGGATTTCCTTGATGTGAAGCTGAGCAAAAAGACCGCCTTCGGCGATATGCTTCTGTCCGGCGCCAGCCCGGGGGACATTCTGAGCTCTACCGTCATTGATCCCTCCACCGGCATGGAGATGCTTTTAAGCAACCGGTCCTATATCGAGATGATAGACCTTCTGAGCGCTCCCCTTCTGGCTCAGGTAATTGCGCTTGCAAGGGAACACTTTGACTATGTGGTGATCGACTCTCCCCCTCTCGGCTACTTCTCCGACAGCGAGGTGCTCAGCGACCTGTCCGACGGCACGCTGCTGGTCGTCCGTCAGGATCTGGTGCCAGCCGCAGATATAAACGATACGATCGACTCTCTGAGAGCATGCCGAGCCGAATTCCTTGGCTGCATACTCAACGACATGCGGCACCTCTCTTCCCGCCTGATGGGCGGTAAATATGCTTATGGCTACGGCTATGGCTATGGCTACGGCTACGGCAGCAAATCGGCTAAATAAGCCAATCCGCGAGGACAGACATGGAAAACGAAAAAAACGAAGAAAAAATAAATATAGACCTGGGTGTGCTATGGCGCAATTTCCTTCCCTATCTGCGCAGGCTCTGGGTGCTGGTGCTCCTTTTGGCTGTGCTTGCCGGCGTGAGAACCTATTTCAGCATTTCCCGGAGCTATCGGCCCATGTATAAGGCGGAGGCCGTTTTCTCCGTCAGTACCGGCACATCCGATGGGTCTGATATCTTTACTTACAGCTACTATTACAACAGCTCCACAGCCAAGCAGGCCGTAGCTACGTTTCCCTATCTGCTCAATTCCGATGTGATGCGGGAGATGCTGTGTCTGGAGCTGGGTACCTCCTCCATCAACGGCAGCATCAGCGCTTCACTGGTCAACGGAACAAACTTTTTCGTCCTCAGCGTCACCAGTTCCGATCCGCAGAGCGCCTATGACATTATTTGCGCCGTCATGAAAGTATATCCCCAGATCGGGCAAAAGGTCATCGGAGACCTGCAGCTGGTGGTGACTAAAGAGCCTGTCGTGCCCACCACCCCATATAATTCCGCCCCCGCATGGCACCGCAGCGTGGCTGTGAGCTGCGCAAAGGTGTGCCTGATCGGTCTGGTGCTCATCTTCCTCCTCTCGCTGACGCGCCGCACCATACTCAGCGCCCGGGACGTGAAGAAGATGACCAGTCTCTCCTGCCTTGCCTACATTCCCTCCGTCACCGTGAAGCAGCGCAAGCGCAGCAAAGCGGCAGGTCTGCTGATCACCCGGATGGAACCCGACTCGGGCTTCTGCGAGGCTTTCCGTCTCCTGAGGCTGAAACTGGTTCGTTCTCTGGGTGAGGACGATAAGGTGATCATGTTTACAAGCTCCATCCCCTCCGAGGGCAAAAGCTCCATTGCGGCAAATGCCGCCCTTGCGCTTGCAAAGGAAAACAAGCAGGTGCTTCTGATCGACGGCGATCTGCGCAGCCCCAGCATCAAAAACCTTTTGGGGCTCACCCTTCCCTCTCAGGGTCTGGGCGAATATCTGGCGGAAGAATCCGAAGGCGGCATAGACTGTCTCCGTTATGCGGACACGAAGCTGGTGGTTCTCGCCGGAACCAGAGCCATCGCAAACCCCGCCCCTCTCCTGCGCAGCAAGAAGCTGGCAGGCACCATCGCGCGTGCCCGGGGCATATTCGACTATATCATCATCGATACGCCTCCCTGCGTAATGGCGGATGCCGCTGTGTTCGCAAAATATGCCGATAAGGTGGTCTATGTTATCCGTGAAGACTTTGCCAAATCCTCTCAGGTTTTTGACTGCATACAGTCCCTCAGCGACAGCGGCGCAGACATCTGCGGCTTTGTTCTCAACTGTTCTTCCCACCGCGGCTCCGGCAAGAGCTACGGCTACGGTTACGGTTACGGCTATGGCTACGGCTACAGCGACGGAAAGAAATACGGCCGCAAAGACGGTTCCAGCAGGGAAAAGAGCAAAGACGCCGACAAGACCTGATACTGAATATGACCGAACCGAGCAAAGTATAATCAAAAGAACCGGCACGCTTCCGCGTGCCGGTTCTAATACGGATTCTTTATAAAACCGTTCGATTTTATAAAGAAGGAACCGCCTAATGGCGCTTCCCTTTTGCGGCGAACCGCCGCAAAAGCCGTCTCATACAGTTCTTAACGCACCTGCGGTGCTATAAAAAGGTTTTTAACCTTTTTAATAAGAACTAGTATCAGACTGTAGACAAAGTTATCGGCAATGAATATTCTTGCATGGGGAGATTGTGAAGAGGGGATGGGAGTCCCCTCTTCGCGTTTCATCCTGGCTTATTCAGGGGGATTTTTGAATCCCCCTGAATAAGGGTTCTATAATAAATGTTGGGGTAGCGAAGCCGAAAGGCAGAGCTACACCCAA
>CAZESU010000086.1:0-8493 GCA_964515275.1 uncultured Oscillospiraceae bacterium | reverse complement strand
AGGCTGTCTGCACACTGTATGCAAATACGTTCTTGTGCTCTCCCTTCCGGAACCACCCGCTTTTCGGGTCGCTGCTGCTCTTCTTGACGTGCTTCTCTTTCTTCTGCCGTGCCTGTTTCTACATAATTCTACCCGGGGAAAGCTCTTTCACCCTTCCCAGGTACTTTGTCTACGGTCTGAAAAACAGCCACCCCATCTGGGGTGGCTGTTTTTCATTTGCTTTCGAGCTGGCTCAGGTTCATGTATTCGTCATAGCTGCACATGCGGTCAATGATACCGGTATCGGTTATCTCGATGATGCGGTTTGCCACGGTCTGCGTCAGCTGGTGGTCGTGGCAGGAGAAGATGATGTTGTGCTTGAAGGCCTCCATGCCGTTATTCAACGCGGCGATACTTTCCAGGTCAAGGTGGTTGGTGGGCTGGTCAAACACGAGGAAGTTTGCCCCGGAGAGCATCATCTTGCTGAGCATGCAGCGCACCTTCTCGCCGCCGGAGAGAACTTTTACCGGCTTGTATACATCGTCACCGGAGAAGAGCATGCGCCCCAGGAAGGTACGCAGAAAACTCTCCCTCTTATCCTCGGAAAACTGGCGCATCCAGTCGATCAGATCCAGATCACAGTTTTTAAAGTAGCTGTCGTGATCTTTGGGAAAATAGGCGGGGGTGATGGAAGCGCCCCATTTGACGCTGCCGGAGTCCGCCTCCTCTTCACCCATGATGATCTTATAGAGCATGGTGACGGCAAGCTCGTTTTTGCCCACAAGGGCAATCTTGTCCTCCTTACCCACGATAAAGCTGACCCTGTCCAGAAGCTTCACTCCGTCCACGGTTTTACTGATCTCGGTGACAAAGAGCCTGTCCTTACCCGGCTCCCGCTCGGCCTTGAAGCCCACCCAGGGATAACGCCGCCCGGAGGCAGGCAGCTCCTCAACCGTTATCTTATCCAGCAGTTTCCGGCGGGAAGTGGCCTGCCGTGACTTGGACTTGTTGGCAGAGAAACGGGCAATAAAGGTCTGCAGTTCCTGTATCTTCTGCTCGGCTTTCTTGTTCTGATCCCGGATCAGCTTCTGGATCAGCTGGCTGGACTCATACCAGAAGTCGTAGTTGCCCACGTACATTTTGATCTTGCCGTAGTCGATGTCCACAATATGGGTGCAGACATTGTTGAGGAAATATCGGTCATGGCTGACCACAAGGACTGTGCCCTCATAGTCCATAAGGAAGTCCTCCAGCCATACAACGCTTGCAAGGTCAAGGTTGTTGGTGGGCTCATCCAGCAGTATTACATCGGGGTGACCGAAAAGGGCCTGAGCCAGCAGCACCTTAACCTTGAGGCGGGGATCGATCTCCGCCATCAGGCCCTGATGCAGACTCACGTCCACGCCGAGACCCTGAAGGATGCGCCCCGCGTCGGATTCAGCCTCCCAGCCGCCGAGCTCGGCAAATTCCTCCTCCAGCTCGGCCGCCCTGATTCCGTCCTCGTCGGTGAAGTCCGCCTTCTCATAGATGGCGTCCTTCTCCTTCCCACAGTCATACAGGCACTGATTGCCCATAATGACGGTATCCAGAACGGAATATTCGTCGTACATATTCTGGTTCTGCTTCAGAACCGACATGCGGCGCTTGGGGTCCAGCACTACACTGCCGGAGGTGGGTTCCAGCTCGCCGGACAGTATTTTGATAAAGGTGGATTTTCCAGCGCCGTTTGCGCCGATGATACCGTAGCAGTTGCCCGCTGTGAATTGCAGATCCACTTTACTGAAAAGAACGGAAGGGCCAAACTGCATGGAAAGGTCGTTTACTGTAAGCATATCACAACTCCGTAATGATCATCAGATATATGAGTGGTCTATGGTGACTACCGCATAGCGGTCGGGCCAGGCCTGATGGATGTGAAGGCGTATATTGGCGGCCAGCTCCTCATCGCTCTTTTCATAATCAGTAGGAACCACTGCGTCAAAGATAAGGTTTGTATGGGTGGGACCGGGCACCATGCGAAAATCGTGGATGCTGATGACATGATCCAGCGCCTTCAGCTTTTCCGCCACAGCAAGGCGCACCTGGCTCACCACGGTATTGTCAGCCTCGATGGGATCCATATGTATGGTGGCGATACAGCCCAGTTTTTCTTTCAGCTCCACCTCCGCGCTGTCAATAGCGTCGTGCAGTTCGAATATGTTGCCGTCACCGCTGACCTCCGCATGAAGAGAGACCATGACTCTGCCCGGGCCGTAGTCATGTACCGCAAGGTCGTGCATGCCAACAACCTCCGGGTGTGAGCTTACAATTTCCTCAACGCTTCTCACAAATTCCGGATCGGGTGCCTGACCCAGCAGGGGAGAGATAGTATCCTTTGCGGCGCTATATCCGGCATAAAGGATGAACAAAGCCACAAGCAGTCCCGCATAGCCGTCAATGTTTACGTTGAAAAAGTGGGAGATGCCCATGGAGAGAAGTACCACAGCAGTGGCAATGGAGTCGGAAAGGGAGTCGGTCGCGGTGGCCTGCATGGCGGCAGAATTTATCTTCTTGCCGACAGATCGGTTATACAGAGACATATAAAATTTTACCAGGATGCTGCACAGGAGGATCGCAGCCGGCAGCAGCCCTGAAGTCAGAGACTGAGGGTGAAGGATTTTATCAAAAGAGCTTCTCACAAGCTCAAAACCCATCAGGATAATGACAGCAGACAGCACCAGCCCGGCCAGATACTCTACTCTGCCGTGACCAAAGGGATGGTCAAGGTCGGGTTTTTTCCCGGCAATGGCGAAACCCAGCAGGGTAATGACCGAGGAGCCTGCGTCGGACAGGTTGTTGAAAGCGTCTGCGGTAATAGCTACGGAACCGGATATCACACCGGCAAAATATTTTCCGGCGAAAAGCAGAAGATTCAGAAAGATTCCGTATACGCCGCAGAGAGTGCCGTATGCCCGGCGGACGGCGGCGTTGGTGACGTTCTCGCTGTCTTTGATAAAAATTTTCGTGAGCAGTTTTATCATAATGAACCCAAACTTTCAATCCCAAAATATTTTTCCGCAAAGTCCACCCGTTTTACAGTGAACGCCCTGCCCCGCAGGTACTCAAGAATACCGGCGTCGGTGGGGAAAGAGAAGTTCAGCTTGTAGGAATACAGGGCCTGACCCTTTTCCCCGAAATCCCGGTTGAAACGCTCACTGCCATACTTTCCGTCACCCAGCAGGGGCCAGCCTGCGTGGGCCATCTGGGCGCGTATCTGATGGGTACGACCGGTGAGAAGGCGGCACTCCACAAGGGAGAGCGAGCCTTTTGCGCACAATACACGATATTCAGTTATGGCAGTCTTTGCTCCCGGCTCCGGCCGGTTTTTAATATAGACCTGATTTTTGCCCGCGTCTTTGAAAAGATAATTTTCCAGTCTGCCGGAGGGGGGCTTCGGTCTGCCGTGGACGGCACAGAGATAATATTTTTCAATCTCCCGATCCCGTATCTTGCCGTTGAGGATACGCAGAGCCTCAGCGTTCTTGGCGGCGATGACGATGCCGCCGGTGTTCCGGTCAATACGGTTGCAGAGCGCGGGGGCAAAGGAGTTTTCCTCCCGGGGCCGCCACTCGCCCTTTTGTGCCATATATGCTTGAATGTTTGCAATAAGGGTATTATAATCCCATACGCCGGCACTGTGGCATAAAACGCCGGGCTTTTTGTCGGCAAGGAGGATGTTTTCATCCTCATATACAATGTCCAGCTTTGGAGTGCCTACTTTCAGATAGGAATTTTCTTCCCGGGGCTTTTCAAAAAACTCGTCGTTGATGTATAATTGTAATACATCACCCACATTCAGACGGGTGTCGCGCTTGGCGCCTTTGCCGTTCAATTTTATGCGTTTCAGGCGTATATATTTCTGCAAAAGCGACTCAGGCAGCAGGGGGACAGCCTTACCCACGAAGCGATCCAACCGCTGTCCGGCATCGTTTGATCGTACTGTCAGCTCTTTCATGGTGACCAGAAAAACCTTTCGTTATTTTCGTAAAAAATATCTTTTTTGGATTATACTATAGAAAATTTGTGTTGACAAGACTTGACAAGTAAACTATAATATCAGGGCGACTGTGTGGATGGTCTGTCCTTCCGTCGTGACTGTGCGAGGTGCAATATGCTGCTTAATCTGAGAGAGATCATCGAGATACCCGGAAGCTCCATCCCCTTTGAATGTGAGCTGGACACCGATAATCTGGATTTCCCGTCAATCAAGGCGTACAAGGCAAAACCCCATGCCGTCGGCAGTGTGTATAACGAGGCCGGTGTGCTGAATCTGACCGGGGAACTGACTGCGGACATGGTCTGCATCTGTGACCGCTGCGGTGCGGAGTTTGACAGCACCAAGACTACAGCCCTTCACGCCACTATCGTGGAAGAGGATGACGGGGAGAACCCGGAACTGTTCCTGCTGGAGGGTGACGAGATAGACCTGGACGAGATATTGTCCACCTGCTTCATTCTGGACATGGAGACCAAGTTCCTCTGTAGGGAGGACTGCAAGGGATTATGTCCAAAATGCGGTAAAAACCTTAATCTGGGCCCATGCGGGTGCCGGAAAGAAATTGATCCAAGATTTGCTGTGCTTGAGCAGCTTTTGGATAAAGATTAAAATAAGCTGCTCAGAACAGCTGGTATCAGGAGGTGTCAACATGGCGGTCCCAAAAGGAAAAGTATCAAGACAGAGACGTGACAAGAGACGTTCTTCTACCTGGAAGCTCGAAGCCCCCGGCATCATCAAGTGCCCCAACTGCGGAGCCTTCTGTATGCCTCATCGCGCCTGCAAGGCTTGCGGTCAGTACAAAGGTCGCGTAGTCATCGAGGTTGAGGAGAGCAAGTAAAAAAGCTTGAGGAAGAAAGGCGTCGGCCTTTCTTCCTTTTGCATTCTATGTGAAAACTATGGAAAACCTGATCAAATCCATCGACCGCAGCAGCCCTCTGCACCATAAGGCACATGTGGGCGATGCGGTGGTTTCAATAAACGGCAATAAAATAATCGACGTACTGGACTATAAGTTCTTCGCCTATGACAGCAGGCTCCGTGTCCTGCTGCGCCGGAAAGACGGCAGCGAATATGAGGTGACTGTCCATAAGCCGGAGGGCGGTGATCTGGGCCTGGAGTTTGAGAGTTATCTTATGGATACGCCCCGCTCCTGCGCCAATAACTGTGTGTTCTGCTTTATCGACCAGCTGCCCAAGGGTATGCGCAGAACCATGTACTTCAAGGACGACGACGCAAGGCTCAGTTTTCTTCTGGGAAACTATATCACGCTGACGAATCTGTCAAAGAGGGAGATTGAACGCATCATCGCCCTGCATATCAGCCCCATCAATGTTTCCGTCCACACCACCAATCCGGAGCTTCGCTGCAAAATGCTTCAAAATCCCCGGGCGGGGGAGAGCATTGAGACCATGCGCCGCTTTGCTCAGGCGGGTATCGTCATGAACTGCCAGATCGTCTGCTGCCCCGGCTTGAACGACGGGGAGGAGTTGATGCGCTCCATGTGCGAGCTGGAGGAGATGTACCCGGGCGTACACAGCGTGTCCATTGTGCCGGTGGGGCTGACCAAATTCAGGGAGGGACTTTACCCCCTGCAGCCCTATACGAAGGAGCTGGCAGCAACGACCATCGACATGGTGACCGCCTTTGGCGACGAGTGCCTGAAGCGCCACGGCACCCGCATCTTTTTCTGCGGGGACGAGCTGTACATCAAAGCGGAGAGAGAGCTGCCGGAAGACGAGTTTTACGAGGAACACACCCAGCTGGAAAACGGCGTAGGCATGATAAGACTGCTGGAGACGGAGTTTCGATCCGCCCTCAAACTGTCCGATGAGCCGGATGGCGTACCTTTCTCCATTGCCACCGGCGTTTCCGCCGCGCCTTATTTTGAAAGGCTGCTTTGCATGGCAGAAGAAAAATATGGTACAATAAAAGGAAAAGTTTATACCATTGAGAACGACTTTTTCGGTCACAGCATAAACGTTACCGGACTCATTACCGGACAGGACCTGATCCATCAGCTCAAGGGGCGGGATCTGGGCAAGAGACTGCTCATCTCTCAGAATATGCTCCGTCGGGAGGAAATGGACTTTCTGGACGACGTAACATTGGAACAGGCCAGCGCGGAACTGGGCGTGCCCATCTACCCCATAGAGCAGGACGGCTTTGCTCTGTGGGATGCCATGGCGGGCGAGCTGCCGGAAGTGAAACTTCCCCAGCGCTCTGCGCCCACGGAATATTATCAATATAATCAGAATTAGAAAAGGAGGGGACTGAAATATGTCAAGACCTCTTGTCGCCATTGTGGGAAGGCCCAATGTGGGCAAATCCATGCTCTTTAACCGTCTGGTAGGGCAGCGGCTTTCCATCGTGGAAGACACCCCCGGCGTCACCCGCGACAGGCTCTATGCCGAGTGCGAGTGGTGCGGCAGAAAATTTGACATGGTAGATACCGGCGGTATCGAGCCCGGCACCGACAGCGAGATCCTGCTTTTCATGCGTGAGCAGGCCCAGATCGCCATCGACTCGGCAACCGTAATCATACTGGTGACCGACATCCGCACCGGCGTTACCGCAGCGGACAAGGACGTGGCAAACATGCTGCTCCGCTCCCGCAAGCCTGTGGTTCTGGCGGCGAATAAGGCGGACTCCACCGGCGCTACCGACCCTGCGGTATACGAATTTTACTCCCTTGGTCTGGGAGACCCTATACCCGTCTCCGCTGTACACGGTCACGGCACCGGCGATCTGCTGGATGAGTGTCTGAAGTACTTCCCGGAGGACAAGGGGGAGGAGGAAGAGGACGACTGCATCAAGGTTGCGGTCATCGGCAAGCCCAATGTGGGCAAGTCCTCCCTCATAAACCACATTCTTGGGGAAAAGCGTGTCATTGTCAGCAACGTGGCCGGCACTACCAGAGATGCGGTGGACACCCTGTATGAAAACCAGTACGGGCGCTATATGCTCATTGACACGGCGGGCATCCGCCGCAAATCCAAGGTGGACGAGCGGGTGGAGAAATTCTCCGTCATGCGCGCACAGCTTGCCATCGAGCGGGCGGACGTATGCATCATCATGATCGATGCCAGAGACGGTGTCACCGAGCAGGACACCAAAATCGCCGGTCTTGCCCATGAGGCCGGAAAGGCCAGCATTGTTGTGGTGAACAAATGGGATCTGGTGGATAAAGAGACCGGTACCATGGAGAAGATGCGCAAGGACATCATGCGGGATCTGAGCTTTATGAGCTACGCCCCCATCCTTTTTATCTCCGCTCTGACAGGCCAGCGCACGGAGCGTATATTTGAGCTGGTCAACTTTGTAAATGACCAGAGCAATATGCGCATCACCACCGGTATGCTCAATAACGTCCTTGCCGACGCCCAGGCCAGAGTGCAGCCTCCCACCGACAAGGGCCGCCGTCTGAAGATCTATTACATGACCCAGACCGGCATTAAGCCGCCCAACTTTGTCATCTTCTGTAACTCCCGGGAACTGTTCCACTTCTCCTATCAGCGGTATATCGAAAACCAGATCAGGGCTGTGTTCGGACTGGAGGGCACGCCCATCCGTTTGGTCATCAGACAGAAAGGTGATAAAGAATGATCTACTGGGTACTTTCAATACTGATGGCGGTCTTTGCCTATACTGTTGGCAACCTGAACAGTTCGGTCATAGCCTCCAACTTTGTTTTCCACGCAAACCTGCAGAAGCTGGGCCAGGGCAACGCGGCTCTGTCCAACTTCCGCCGTATCTACGGTGTGAAAGGTGCTGTCAAGCTGCTGCTGGTGGAGCTTGTCATCGACCTGCTGCCTATCCTTATAAGCGGCTGGCTTTTCGGAATAAAGGATCACGCCATTGTGGGCAGGGCTTTTGCGGGTTTCTGCCTCGTGATGGGCAGGGTCTATCCCGCACTGTATAAGTTCAGGGGCGGTCACGGTATTATGGCGCTTATGGTTACGGCATTCTGCGTGGATTTCTCCATCGGAGTTACCATACTGGTTCTGGTGCTGGCTGTCATATGGTTCAGCCGGTACATGTCCCTTGCGGTGCTGACCGGAGCGGTGACTTTTCTTATCGCGGCACTGCTTCTGGTTGACGACAGACTGGCTATGTTCCTTTGCATATTCACCTCTGCGGTGGTTATTGTGAAGCATCTTTCCGCCATTCCCCGCCTCTCAAATGGCAGGGAGACCAAGATCAGCTTCAAAGAGGATATCAACTATAAATTTGACGAAAAATTCTGACAATACAAATCCCCCGATGAGACCATCGGGGGATTTCATTAGAATTTGTAAACTTTGGGAGGTTCCGTAAAAGAGCTGACAGTGGCGGTAACGTTTCTCAGGTACCAGACTTCGGTGTTCCCATCATCCGGTGAATAGAGAGACTTGAGCTCGGGATAAGCGTCCAGCATACTGACCCGCGGATAAGGTACAATAAGTTGCGCAAATTGAAAACAGCAAAAGAATAGACAAGGC
>CAZESU010000085.1:0-8515 GCA_964515275.1 uncultured Oscillospiraceae bacterium | reverse complement strand
CAGCCTTGCTATTTACTGATTCCCTCGTATCGGTGATTCACTGTTTACAGTTTTTAAGAAAGAGAAAGAGGTCGTCGATATGTGCTCGCATCGCGTATTTTTGCACCATTTTGCACCATCTTGAAACTGCCTCACGTCCTTTGGGAGATTTCCCGCAAACTTACTGCTTCGTTTTCGTACAAATCTTTGATGTACTCAGTCTGAGCCATTCGTAACACCTTTCCACTACATCATTTAGGCCTTATCAAACTAAGAATAGTTGTTTTTTAGTGCTGACAATGGCGCTCTTTTGATCTCTTTTTATTTTGCCAAAAACAATGTATTTACAGAACTTCAGTTTATCTCAACTTTGTAAGAATGTCCTCCATGGCGGCGAGGAGACGATCAACATTTTCATCGGTGGCATTGTAACCCATGAGCCCGATGCGGATGACCTTACCGGCAAGAACGCCGAGTCCGGCGCTTATTTCGATATGGTATTCGCTGAGAAGGCGGCGGCGAAGAACAGTCTCGTCCACACCTTCGGGGATCAAAACGGTGTTAAGCTCCGGCAGACGGTATTCAGGTTCCACCAGCAGTTGCATGCCAAGCCTGTCCAAGCCGACAACCAGCCGTTCATGTGCCGCTTGATGGCGGGCAAATACCCTCTCCGGGCTCTCTTCCAGAATGTTATACAGAGCCTGATACAGACCGTAAACCATGTTAATGGGGGCAGTGTGGTGGTAAGTGCGCTTGGCGCTGGACCAGTACTGCGTCAGCAAATTAAGGTCTGCATACCAGTTGGGGACTTTGTGGGTGCGATTGCGGATGACGTTCATTGCTTTTTCGGAGAAAGAAGCGGGAGACAGTCCCGGCGGACAGCTGATACACTTCTGCGTACCGCTGTAGCAGACGTCTACATGCCATTTATCCAGCGCTACCGGAATGCCGCCCAAGCTGGTGACAGTATCCACGAGATACAGGGCATCGGTCTCTTTTACCAGCTCGCCGACCTCAGCGACTGGGTTACGAACGCCGGTGGACGTTTCCGCGTGTACGACGGCGACAATTTTGTAATCTTTTTTCTGCATTTCCTGACGAACTGCGTCCACAACCACAGGTGTACCCCAGGGAAAGGCTAGATGCGTAACGTTTGCGCCCAAACGCTCTGCTACGTCTGCCATGCGGAGACCAAACACGCCGTTTTCCAGAATCAGGACGTTATCTTCCGGCTCAATGGTGTTTACAAAAGAGGTCTCCATACCGAGAGAGCCTGTGCCGCTTAAAGGCAGGGTGATGTCATTTTCGGTTTGCATAAGGGTGCGCAGTTTCGACTTGACATCTTCCATGATCTCAATGAAATAAGGGTCAAGATGGCCAAGCGTGGGACGCGCGAGAGCATGGTAGGTGGCCGGAGCTATACCACTGGGGCCTGCGCCGAGCAGAAGGATTTCCTGAACGCTGTCAAGATAGTTTTTCATGTTTATTCCTCTTATTCATACTTAATGTTTATGTATTGGCAGTTGATGTGCATACGTTAATAAGCGGCTAGATCGATCTCGTTTTTTAGAGGCCGGCCGGCCTTATAGCGCGGCATGTTTTCGATAAACAGATCAATGCTGCGCTCAAATGTACGTTTTGCATCTCCACCGTAGTGTGAGGTGATGATGACATTTTCCATATCCCAGAGAGGCGAACTGTCCGGAAGCGGCTCCGGATCTAGAGCGTCAAGCGCCGCACCGCCGAGTTTGCCGTTATTGAGCGCGGCGATTAGCGCGTCGTTGTCCACACAGGTGCCGCGCCCCTGATTTATAAAGAAAGCGCCGTCTTTCATACAGGCGAAGCGTTCTGCGTTCATGATGTGATAAGTAGATTCTGTCTTTGGCAGGAGCGTCACTACATAATCAGAGACAGAGAGCAGCTTGCACAGGCCATCGTCTCCAAAATAGAGGCGATCCACATGGTCTATATCCGCATAAGTGCGCTTGTAGCCAAGCACAGTCATGTCAAAGGCTTTTGCTTTCTTGGCGGCGGCTTTGCCGATGTTGCCCATGCCGACGATCCCGATGGTCTTCCCATTGAGCTCATCCGCGTTTTCCGGGCGCTTCCAGAGATGCTTCTGCTTTTGAGCAAAAGCTTGGGGAAGGCATCGGGCAAAGCACAGACAGAAGGCTATGATTTGTTCAGAAATAGGAAAGGCGGATACGCCGCCGGAATTGGTAAATCGAATCCCAAAGCGAGAGAATGAGCAGTCGTTTACAAATGCATCTGTTCCGGTGAACATGGTGTGAAACCATTTCACGGTGCCAGCCCATTCGCAATACTGTTCAAAATTAATCTCGTTGTCAAGCTTTTCCAGAGATGGATGTCCCCCAACGATACATTCAGCGCGGATGCCGCGGGCTTTCAGATCCTGCAGACTGCGGGCAAATACCACATCGTCATCCGGGAAAGCCTCTCTTAGCTGACGGACATGTCCTTCATTAACATCCATTACCATGCCGTCCATTACCCGATAAACCAAGGCTATAAGCATAGCGTTCTCCTTTCTAGAAATACAACCGAAGAAGTTATTTCACAAAATGAAATAAGAAATTTCATTTTGTGAAATTGAATAAATTGGAAGCATAGCTTATTATAGCATTAAAATCTAGATATAGTCAATTGTGTTTTTGCGGAATAATTTTAGCAAAAAACGACAGAAAATATGCTGGTTTTTAGGCTTTTGTGACAAATTTAATCAAATGATAATTATTTAATTGACAAACTGACGAAAAGGAGATAAACTGTTTTTATCAACGATAAATTTCACATAATGAAATTATCGGAAAATCTGATTCTTAGGAGGTCAAAAAAGTGAAAGTACGTTTCTTGGCACTGCTTCTGACTGCCGCAATGCTGCTTGCGGTGTGCGTCGGCTGCGGCAGTCAGCCTGATGGGGAGGAGGCAACGGCGGGAACAGGAACCGACGTTGCGGAAGAGGCGCCCGAAATTGGGGTCGTGCAGGGTGAAACTGCTGCAGCCGGAGATGCCTTTGCCCGCCAGACCGCTGACGACACGCTGACTGTGGGTCTGACCCGTGCGCTGCTCCAGCTCTGTCCCGGCGACACAAACTCCAATGCGGGATTGTCTCTTGTTTATAACAAGCTGATAACCTTTGATCCGGACACCGGCGAGTACCTTCCGGAACTGGCTACCGAGTGGAGCTATGACGATGAATCTACTCTACACATCTGGCTGCGCGACGATGTTCAGTGGAGTGACGGTACATCGTTTACCGCAGAAGATGTCCTGTTTACTATCGAATGGCTGAAGACCAAGGCAACCCGCGGTGCGGACGATTTCCAGTGCTATGACCTGGACAATTGTGAGATACTTGGCGACTACGAGCTGCTTCTCAAGACCTATGAGCCTAACGGTCCACAGCTTGCAAACCTGTGTTCCTCTTTTGCCTACATCATCTGTAAGGATAACGTCGAGAGCATGAGCGGGGACGACGAATGGTGGGACGGCGTGGTTGGCACTGGTCCGTTCAAGGTGGTCACCAATGTGTCCGGGGATTCTGCCACTTTCATTGCCAACGAATACTACTGGGGCGATGTGCCTGACTACAGCAATGTGGTTATTCGCTACTACAGCGATGCCTCCACTATGTTCATGGACTATGAGACCGGTGCCCTTGACATGATATTTGAGCCAACGCTGGAGGATTATAACCGTGTTCTCTCCGGAGAGGTCGATCACTCCTATGCCATTACCTTCTCCGAGAAGCGTGTCTATACTTTTGTGGTCTACTCTCAGAACGACTATTTCTCAGACCCGGTTGTCCGTGAGGCCATCTTCAGAGCTATTGATACTGAAACTGTAACCGAAGTGGCTTGGGGCGACATGGGCGTTGCAACCTCCGCATACGTTGCCAATGGGGTAAAGTATTCTTATGATCCGGGTGCTTACGAATACGATCCCGAGTATGCTCACCAGATGCTTCAGGATGCCGGCTATACCGATGGACAGATCGTTATTTCCTCTGTCTATGGTGCCAGCGAGAAGAAATGCGGCGTCGCCCTTGAGGTGATTCAGGGAATGCTCGAGCAGATTGGCGTCACACTGACTATTGAGACATACGACAACCCCACTATGACCGCTATGCTACAGGGTGCCAATAACGATGGCGTTCCCGAGATCGATTCCACAGTGTTCTCCAAGTCCATTTTATCCTATGACCCATCTGCTTGGTATACCATGTTTCTGGCCGATACCACAATGGCTGTCTGCGGCATTCAGGATGAGGAATATAACGAGCTTGTCAATGCCGGTTCCAACTCCACTGACGAGGCATATCGTGAAGCGATCTACACAGAACTTGCCGGATATATTCATGACAATTACCTGTTCCTGCCCCTCTGCGAGGGCTATGCAGCTGTGATCGCCCGCGATTATATTGACGTCGATACGCTGGCGCTGCTGTCGGATGCGGCCATGCCCAATCTGGCGGAGGTTCGCTTTGCGGACTAGAAACCCGCGCGCATAACACATAAAATATTGCAGCACCAACAATCATAGTGATCTGAACTGAAATATAGGCGCGCTGCATGTTGTGTTAATATGCAGTGCGCCTGCTTTCCATCTACGAACATCACGACAAGGAGGGTGGCTGGATTTGTTTAAATATGTTCTTAAGCGAGTCCTTCTTATGATTCCGATACTGATTGGCGTCATTTTCATTGTGTTTGCAATCAACCGCATGTCACCTGGCGATCCCGTGACCGCCTTGCTTTCTGCCGACGCATCTGCCGAGCAGATTGCCGCTAAGCGGGCGGAACTGGGGCTTGACAAGCCATTTCTATATCAGTTTTTCCTGTACCTGAAAAATTTGTGCCTTCATTTTGACATGGGGCAGTCCTACTATACGGGAAAGCCGGTGGCGGACGAGGTGCTGCGCCGTTTCCCCTACACGCTTGTGCTTGGTATCTCCAGCGTACTTATCTCGCTGGTGATCGGAATCCCGTTTGGGATCATTTCGGCCACCAAACAGTATTCGGCAATTGATTATTCTGTTACTTTCATCTCCTTGATTTTGGCATCCTTCCCCGGCTTTCTGTATAGCCTGCTTTTGGTACTGCTGTTTTCAGTAAAGCTGAACTGGCTGCCGGCAGCGGGCGTTGTTACATGGAAACACTGGATTTTGCCGATTCTTGCGATGGGGGGCTATCCCATCGCAACGATCTGCCGGACAACGCGCTCCAGTATGTTGGAAATCGTTCGTCAGGATTATATCCGCACCGCGCGGGCGAAAGGCCTGAGCGAGCGAACGGTGATCCAGAAGCACGCTTTGCGCAATTCGCTGATTCCGATCATTGCTATCACCGGCTTGCAACTGGGCTTTGTTATCGGAGGAACGATCGTGTTTGAAAGCATTTTTTCCATTCCAGGTATCGGGCAGTATCTGATGAATTCCATCAACAACAAGGACTATAATGCAGTGCAGGGCTGTGTGGTATTTATGTCGGCGTTCGTTTGCCTGATGAACCTGCTTACAGATATTGCCTACGGCTTTGTCGATCCCCGTGTCAAAGCTAGCTATGGCGGAGGAAAGAAGAAGAAAACCAGCAGGACGCCGGGTCAGATAAAAAAGGCGGTGAAGTCATGAGAAAACGGGTGACGGAAGGCCCTCGTATCGATGTGAAGAAGAAAAGCAATCTGTTGGAGGTTTGGAAGCGTTTTGCTCGTAACAAGGTGGCTGTTGTAGCATTGTTTGTGGTTTTGATAGTGGTTCTTTCCTCCATCTTTGCAGATGTTCTCATGCCATATGACTATACCAAGCAGGATTATAGCAACCGCTTTGCTTATCCGAGTTGGGAACATATCATGGGAACAGACAATTTTGGCCGGGATCTGTTCAGCCGGATACTAAAAGGCGGACAGATATCCCTTTTGGTGGCCATAGGATCGGTCGGCGTGGCGATCGTTGCTGGTGGTATTCTGGGCGCTACGGCTGCGTATTTTGGCGGCATATATGGGAATGTGGTGATGCGCATAATGGATATTATACTTAGCATCCCGGGCTTTCTGCTGGCGGTGGCTATCTCAGCCGCTCTGGGGACAGGTGTACGAAATTCTATTATCGCCATTGGCATAAGCTTCACGCCGGCTTTTGCGCGCATTATGCAGGCGGCTGTTATAACGGTAAAGGACGAGGAATATGTGGAGGCTGCGGTAGCTACCGGGGCAAGACACGGTCGGATCATTTTTAAGAACATCATTCCCAATACGCTGGCGACCTTGATCGTGAACGCCACTATCCGTATGGGTGGCGCTATCATGCAGATATCCAGCTTGAGTTTTATCGGCCTTGGCGTACAGCCTCCTGCGGCGGAATGGGGATCTATCCTGTCCGTTGGTCGTCAGTATATCCGTGACTTCTGGCCATTCGTGGTTTTTCCGGGGCTTGCAATTATTATTACGCTGATTGCGCTTAACCTTTTGGGCGATGGTCTGCGGGATGCGCTTGACCCAAAATTGAAGCAGTGAGGTATGGCAGATGAGTTTACTGGAAATTCGGAATCTGAGTGTGGAATACCATTCCGATGGCCAAATCGTACATGCGGTAAACGGCGTGTCTCTGACTGTGGAAAGAGGAGAAACGCTTGGCCTTGTGGGGGAGACAGGCGCTGGGAAAACCACTACGGCGCTGTCCGTTTTAAGGCTGATTCAGGAGCCGGCCGGAAAGATCGCTGACGGCGAAATATTCTTTGAGGGGGTGGATTTGCTTCAGTATTCAGTGCAGAGGATGCGCGGCATTCGCGGAAACAGTATTTCCATGATTTTTCAGGATCCGATGACCTCTTTGAACCCGGTATTCACTGTAGGCGACCAAATCGCGGAGGTAATTCAGGTTCATAACAGGTGCTCGGCGAAGGAAGCGGCGACAAGATCGTTGGAGATGCTGGAAATGGTGGGTATTCCGGCGGAACGCTCTACGGAATATCCGCATCAGTTTTCCGGCGGCATGAAGCAGCGTGTGCTGATTGCTATTGCGCTGGCTTGTAGCCCACAGCTTTTGATTGCGGACGAGCCGACTACCGCTTTGGATGTGACCATTCAGGCGCAGGTGCTGAATATGATGAACGAGCTTAAGAAAAAGCTTCAGACCGCCATGGTCTTGATTACCCACGATCTGGGCGTGGTGGCTCATACCTGCGAAAAAGTGGCTGTCATGTATGCTGGCGAGATTGTGGAATACGGTACGCTGGAGCAGATATTTAAAAAGACCGCGCATCCTTATACTATGGGGCTGTTTGCCTCCATTCCCAGTTTGGACAAAAAGGTAACGCGCCTAAGTCCGATCGATGGTATGACGCCTAATCCGACAGACTTGCCAAAGGGTTGCAAATTCCATCCTCGTTGCAAATATGCCACGGAGAAGTGTTCGCGGGATGTTCCAGATATAAAAAAACTGGAAGGCGGCCACTCTGTTATGTGCCATTATGCCGATACCGTAGGAAGGAGCAAATGATATGTCTGCCTTGCTAGAAGTAAGGGATCTGAAAAAATATTTTAAAGCGGGAGATGGATACCTCCATGCGGTCGATGGCGTAAGTTTTGCTGTGGAGGAAGGTGAAACATTGGGAGTTGTGGGGGAAAGCGGCTGCGGGAAATCCACGCTGGGTCGTGTGATTCTGGGCCTGCTTGATGCCACGGGTGGAAGCGTGATCTACAACGGGGAGGACATCACCCGCTATAAGGGCGAGAAGCGCCGGATGCTCCGCAAGAATATGCAGATCATCTTTCAGGATCCGTTTTCCAGCTTAAACCCACGCATGAACGTATTTGATTTGATTGCGGAGCCATTGCGTACATATAAAATTTATAAGAAGAAAGAAAATCTTCAGCAGCGTGTTACGGAGCTGATGGATATGGTCGGGCTTGCGCCGAGGCTGATATATTCCTATCCGCATGAGTTGGATGGAGGTCGCCGTCAGCGCATCGGAATTGCCCGCGCCCTTGCCCTCAATCCGAAATTTATTGTTTGCGATGAACCTGTCAGCGCGCTGGACGTGTCTATTCAGGCACAAATTCTGAATCTTTTGCAGGATCTGCAGGAGACATGCGGCCTGACTTATATTTTTATTACCCATGATCTTTCCGTGGTCAAGCATATTTCCAATAGCATTCTGGTTATGTATCTGGGCTGCGTGGTGGAAAAATGTAGCGCGGACGACCTGTTTGACAGACAATTGCATCCCTATACAAAGGGACTGCTTTCCTCCATTCCAATCCCCAACATCGACGTCGAAATGAAGAAGACCGACCTAATGCGCGGCGAGCTGGTTTCTCCTATTGATCCAAAGCCAGGCTGCCGTTTCTGCAACCGCTGCCCCTATGCTAAGGATATCTGCGGCTGTGAGCAGCCTGCGTTGGAGGAGATCCTGCCCGGACATTTGGCCGCCTGCCATCTAGTGCGGGAGATAAACGGGCTGTAAAGAAAGACTAACTATTAAAAGTCAAGCCCCAAGATAGGAAAAGTTGTGAATTG
>CAZESU010000084.1:0-8613 GCA_964515275.1 uncultured Oscillospiraceae bacterium | reverse complement strand
GTTGTCCGGGTGAAGGGTACGGCCGGTGCCGCCGCCGGAAGCTACGGAGAAGTACTTCTTGCCCTGCTCGATGCATTCCTTCTTGTAGGTACCTGCAACGGGATGCTGGAAGCGGGTGGGATTGGTGGAGTTACCGGTGATGGAAACATCAACGCCCTCGGAGTGCATGATGGCAACGCCTTCGCGTACGTCATCTGCACCGTAGCAGCGGACGTTTGCGCGCTCACCCTCGGAGTAGCGGATCTCGCGGACGATCTTCAGCTCGCCGGTGAAGTAGTCAAACTGGGTCTGAACATAGGTAAAACCGTTGATACGGGAGATGATCTGTGCAGCGTCCTTGCCGAGACCGTTGAGGATAACGCGCAAAGGTTCCTTACGGGCCTTGTTTGCGTTCTTGACAATACCGATTGCGCCTTCAGCAGCGGCAAAAGACTCATGGCCTGCCAGGAAAGCGAAGCACTTGGTCTCGTCACTCAGGAGCATTGCGCCCAGGTTGCCGTGGCCCAGACCGACTTTGCGGTCCTCTGCCACAGAGCCTTCAAGGCAGAAGCTCTGCAGTCCAACACCGATGAGCTTTGCAGCCTCGGCAGCGGTCTTTACGCCGGACTTGATTGCAATTGCAGCGCCCACGCAGTATGCCCAGCATACGTTCTCAAAGCAGATGGGCTGGATGCTCTTTGCGATTTCATAGGGGTCGAAACCCTTTTCCTTGCAGATTTCTCTGGCTTCCTCGACGGAGCCGATGCCGTACTGGGAGAGGACGGCGTTTATCTTGTCTATTCTTCTGTCGTAGTTTTCAAACAGAGCCATTTTCTCGTCCTCCTTCTATTATTCCTGTCGGGGATCTATGTACTTGGCTGCGGTGTCCCACTGACCGTAGTGACCGGTAGCCTTCTTCATAGCCTCGTTTGCGTCGTCGCCCTTCTTGATGAAGTCCATCATCTTGCCAAGGCTGACAAACTCATAGCCGATGATCTCATTGTCCGCATTGAGAGCAATTCTGGTGACATAGCCTTCGGTCAGCTCCAGGTAGCGGGGACCCTTTTCCCTGGTAGCAAACATGGTGCCAACCTGAGAACGCAGGCCCTTGCCAAGATCCTCCAGAGAGGCGCCGACAGCCAGACCATCCTCGGAGAAAGCGGACTGGCTGCGGCCATAGACGATCTGCAGGAACAGCTCGCGCATTGCAGTGTTGATAGCGTCGCAAACAAGGTCTGTATTGAGAGCCTCAAGGATAGTCTTGCCAATGAGGATCTCAGCTGCCATAGCGGCGGAGTGGGTCATGCCGGAGCAGCCGATGGTCTCAACAAGAGCTTCCTCGATGATGCCGTTTTTGATATTCAGGCTCAGCTTGCAGGCGCCCTGCTGGGGTGCGCACCAGCCGATACCGTGGGTGAAGCCGGAAATGTCGGAGATTTCCTTTGCCTGTACCCATTTGCCCTCTTCGGGAATGGGTGCGGGGCCATGGTATGCGCCCTTGGCGACAGGGCACATATGCTTTACTTCAGTGGTGTAGATCATAGCAATTTCCCTTCTATTTATAATTTGAACAAACTTTTTTCTGCCCGGAGCTTTACTTGATCAGAGAGTTTCCGGTCATCTCCGCAGGCTGCCGGAGTCCCATGACCGCAAGGATCGTGGGGGCGATGTCGGCAAGTCTGCCGCCGTCTTTGAGCTCGATTCCCTTTTCGCACACGGTGAAGGGGACGCGGTTTGTGGTGTGAGCGGTGTTGACCTTGCCGTTTTCATCGAACATGCAGTCGGCGTTGCCGTGGTCTGCGGTGACAAGCAGCACGGTATCCGGGTGTTTTTCCACCTCTTCCATGATACGGCCCATGCAGGCGTCAACAGTCTCGACAGCGGTAATCGCCGCTTCCATAACGCCGGTATGACCCACCATGTCGCAGTTTGCAAAGTTGCAGACCACAAGGTCATATTGATCGGAAGCGATGGCTTCCACACACTTGTCCGCCACCTGAACGGCGCTCATCTGCGGGATCAGGTCATAGGTCGGATACTCCTTGGGAGAGGGCACGAGGCAGCGCTCCTCGCCCTCGGTCTGCTTCTCAACGCCGCCGTTGAAGAAGAAGGTAACGTGGGCGTATTTTTCGGTCTCCGCCACACGGAACTGCTTCATGCCGTTTGCGCTTATATAATCGCCAAGGGTGTTGTCTATCTCCTCAGGGGGATAGGCGATAGGCAGAGGCAGAGACTCGTCATACTGAGCGGTGCAAACATAGGAAAGAGGATATACCGTCTTTTTACGGGCAAAGCCGTCGAAATCGGGCAGGTTCAGAGCCCATGTCATCTCGCGTGCCCGGTCAGGACGGAAATTCATGAAGATAACACTGTCGCCCTGGTTAATAACACCATCGGGGCAGACTACGGTGGGCTTCATAAATTCGTCGGTCACATCCTCGGCATAGCTTGCCTCAACGGCATGTACAGCGTCCGGATCCATATGGCCCTCGCCGCAGACGATGGCGTTGTAACCCGCTTCCACACGATCCCAGCGTTTGTCGCGGTCCATGCCGTAGAAGCGGCCCTGTACGGTGGCGATCTTTGCGTTTCCAAGCGCATCGCACTTATCCTGAAGCTGGCGGACAAAACCGGCGCCGCTCTTGGGAGCCACGTCGCGTCCGTCAAGGAAGCAATGTACATACACCTTTTCCACGCCCCGCTGCTTTGCCATATCAAGAATGCCGAAAATGTGGCTCAGGTGGCTGTGAACACCGCCGGTAGACAGCAGACCCATGATGTGCAGGGGTTTGCCGTTTGCCTTTGCATCTTCCATTGCCTTGATATACACGGGGTTTTCAAAAAATTTGCCGTTTGTGATTTCCTGGCTCATCTTGGGCAGGATCTGAAACACCACGCGGCCGGCGCCGATATTGGTGTGTCCTACCTCGGAGTTGCCCATCTGCCCCTCAGGCAGACCCACATCCAGCCCGGAGGCGGAGAGGGTGGTGTAGGGGTTCCGGGAAAAGAGCCTGTCGAGATTGGGCTTTTTGGCCTGAGCGATCGCATTTCCCGCAGTGGGGGCAGCGATGCCATAGCCATCCAGAATTATAAGAACAGCTTTTTTGCTCATTGAATAATGATCTCCGTTCTGTGGATTACTCCTGATTAGTTGCTGCGATGATGGTGGCAAAGTCAACGGGCTTCAGGGAAGCGCCGCCGATCAGGCCGCCGTCGATGTCGGGCATGGCGAGAAGCTCATACGCGTTCTTTGCATTCATGCTGCCGCCGTAGAGAATGCTGACGGCACGGGCGGGACGGGCGCCGTAGATCTTGCGGATAACGGCACGGATGCTCTCGCAGACTTCCTGTGCCTGCTCGGCAGTGGCGGTCTTGCCGGTGCCGATGGCCCAGATAGGCTCATATGCGATGATGCAGCGGCGAAGCTGCGTGGCGTCGATGCCGTTGAGCGCGGCCTTGACCTGGTATGCCACATACTCCATGGTCAGATCCATCTCGCGCTGCTCAAGGCTCTCGCCCACGCAGATGATGGGGCTGATGCCCTTTGCAAGCAGTGCCTTGGCCTTAGCGTTGACGAGCATATCGTCCTCGCCGTGATACTGACGGCGCTCGGAGTGACCGACGATGCAGTACTTTGCACCGATATCAGCGAACTGGCTCGCGGAAACCTCACCGGTGTAAGCACCCTTTTCATACTTGGAGACATCCTGACCGCCCGCTGCCACCTTGCACTCCTTACCGGCCTTGATCATGGCGGGGATCATCACTGCGGGGGTGCAGAGGACTACGTCGCAGGACTTGGTCTTGGGCATGTTCTCTTTGAGCTGCTCGATGAAGGGCTTGATCTCGGAGTTGAGCATGTTCATTTTCCAGTTGCCGGCAATAACGGTCTTGCGGTATTTTCTGTTCATATCAAAATCATCCTTTTACAAAAAATATGATGCATCATGCTGCCATCCTTCGGTATCGTATGCCTCAGGATGGCGCATATTTTACTTTTTTCAGTTTGCTTTACTTATCCTGCAGGCATGCCACGCCGGGAAGCTCCTTGCCCTCAAGGAACTCGAGGGAAGCACCGCCGCCGGTGGAGATGTGGGTAATCTTGTCTGCAAAGCCCAGCTTTTCCACTGCTGCTGCGGAGTCGCCGCCGCCAACGATGGTGACTGCGCCGGACTCAGCCAGTGCCTTTGCCATTGCCTTGGTGCCGCCGGCAAACTTGTCAAACTCAAAAACGCCCATAGGTCCGTTCCATACGATGGTGCCTGCGCCCTTGACTGCCTCGGTGAACAGTTCCACAGTCTTGGGGCCGATATCCATACCCATCAGATTCTCGGGGATGTTGCCGTCAACCAGAACGGGCTCTGCATCTGCGGAGAACTCGGAAGCGCAGTAGTTGTCAACAGGGAGAAGAAATTTTACGCCCTTGGCCTCGGCCTTGGCGATCATATCGTTTGCGTAATCGATGCGGTCAGCCTCCAGAAGAGAGGTGCCGATCTCATAGCCCTGAGCCTTCTTGAAGGTGTAGGCCATGCCGCCACCGATGATGATGGTGTCGGCCTTCTCAAGCAGGTTGTTGATAACGTTGATCTTGTCGGAGACCTTTGCGCCGCCCAGAACAGCGACGAAGGGGCGCTTGGGGTCGTCAAGAGCCTTACCCATGATGGACAGCTCCTTGTCAACAAGCAGGCCGGAGTATGCGGGCAGATATGCCGCAACACCTGCGGTGGAGGCATGTGCTCTGTGAACAGTGCCGAAAGCGTCGGACACGAAGATCTCTGCCATATCGGCAAGAGCCTTTGCAAAATCTGCGCCGTTCTTCTCCTCGCGGATGTCAAAGCGCAGGTTCTCCAACAGAAGGATCTGACCGGGCTGGAGAGCAGCGGCCTTTGCCTGTGCGTCCTCGCCGATGATGTCGCTGGCAAAGATAACTTCCTGGCCCAGAAGCTCAGACAGTCTCTTGGCAACGGGAGCCAGAGTCAGCTTGGTCTTCCACTCGCCCTTGGGCTTGCCCAGGTGAGAGCAGGCGATGACGGCAGCGCCGTTTTCGAGCAGGTACTTGATGGTGGGAATAGCGGCGACGATACGCTTGTCGCTGGTAATCTCGCCGGTCTCTTTGTTCTGGGGAACGTTGAAGTCGCAGCGGAGCAGAACCTTTTTGCCCTTTACGTCCACATCGTAAACGGTCTTTTTGTTGTAATTCATGGTTTATCCTCCTAAAATATATTATCTATTTCATTGACATGCTTCCCGTTTGAAGAAGTCCCGGGAAACCCTGCTGTCGCAGGGCCTCGTATGCCAATACAGCAACGGAGTTTGAAAGGTTCAAGCTCCGGGCCTCACTGATCATGGGGATGCGGATGCATCTGTCCCTGTACTTTTCCCGCAGCCACTGAGGCAGTCCCGCCGTCTCCTTGCCGAACATCAAAGTTACATCGCCGCTCATGTCCGCCTCGTGATAGGCTCTGGGCGCCTTGGTGGTTGCCAGATATATGTTATTATCACCGTTTTTTGCAAAGTACTCGTCAAGGTTTTCGTAGACGGAGATATCCACAAGATACCAGTAATCAAGCCCGCAGCGTTTGACAGCTTTATCAGAGATGTCAAAACCCAGGGGCTTAATCAAATGCAGCCTTGCGCCGGTCGCCGCACAGGTACGGGCAATAGCTCCGGTGTTATGGGGTATTTCAGGCTCTACAAGAACGATATCGAGCATTGCTCTCTCCTTTCCGGCATTTCCTGTCAAGGCATTATTCGTGATTACTTTCTCAAGTTCAAAAACATTTTAGCACAAAAATCAGAAAAATCATGTACTTTTTTTTGATTTTTGCGAATTCTTGCATATTAGACAAATAAAGGCTATAATTGGTCTCGCAGGCAAGGCTTTTCTTGTCATTTTGCATATGTCAATATTTTATCATATTGAGGAAAAAGCCATGGAATATATTTGCGGAGATTGTCCCAGACGTTGCAGGGCTGCAAGGGGCGATAACAGACGGGGCGGAGTGTGCGCAAGTCCCGCTCTCCCCGTGGTTGCGAGGGCGGCTCCCCATTATGGGGAAGAGCCCTGCATCAGCGGCAGTCGTGGCTCCGGCACTGTTTTTTTCACCGGCTGCAATCTGAAATGCGTGTTCTGCCAGAACCGGGAGATCAGTCGCGGCCAGGGTGGAAAGACTGTCACCGTGCAGGAGCTTCGGGATCTTATGCTGCGGCTGAGAGATCAGGGCGTTCATAATATCAATCTTGTAACACCCACCCACTTTTCCCGGCAGATAGCCCAGGCGCTGGATGGACTGGAACTGGGCATTCCTGTGGTGTGGAACAGCTCCGGCTATGAGCGTGTGGAGACCCTTAAGATGCTGGAGGGGCTGGTGCAGATCTATATGCCGGATTTCAAATATGCCAAAAAGGAGCCGGCAAAACGCTACTCTGCGGCAGAGGATTACCCGCAGGTTGCGAAAGCCGCCATAATGGAGATGTACCGGCAGACGGGACCGTTTGTGATGGATGAAGAAGGGCTTCTCCGCTCGGGAGTGCTCATCCGCCATCTGATTTTGCCCGGGCAGGAGCTGAACGCAATGGACGTGATAGACTTTGCCGCAGAGGAATTTCCAAAAGGCAGTGTGCTCTTCTCCCTCATGTGCCAGTATACCCCGATGCCGGGGCTGGAGTGCTTCCCTGAGCTCATGCAGCGCATAAGCTCGGAGACCAATGAGTTCTTATGCTCTTATATGCAGAAGGTCGGTCTTGACTGCGGATACTTTCAGGAACCGGACTCCGCTACCGATGAGATGATACCCGATTTTGACCTGACCGGGATCTGATTTGTATTGACAGCGGCCCGGTTTTGGTTAATAATTTATAAAAGCGATACAACACACATACAAAAGGAGAAAAGATCATGAATTACAATGAGATCCTTGCCGCAGCAAGAGAGTGCATAGGCCCCTACTGCAAGGCCTGTCCCGTCTGCAACGGCCGCGCCTGCGGCAACTCCATGCCCGGCCCCGGCTGTAAATATCCCGGCAATGTGGCAGCCCGAAACTTTGACAAGTGGCAGGAGATATGCGTCAACATGGACACCCTCTGCCCCAATGCCGATCCTGACATTTCCTTTGAGCTTTTCGGCAGAAAATTTACGGCACCTATCTTCGCAGCACCCCTCGGTTCCCTGGATATGCACTATGGTTCCAAGTACAAGGATCAGCAGTATAACGCTATCCTTATCAAAGCCGCCTACGAATACGGTACATTGGCCTTTACCGGCGACGGTGTTGACCCTGACATAATGAAGGCTGCCGCCGAAGACATGGTAAAATATGAAGGCATCGGCATCCCCACCATAAAGCCCTGGAACAAGGAGTTCGTTTTCGAGAAGCTGGACTATCTGAAGAAAAACAACATCTTTGCCGCCGCCATGGACGTGGACGGTGCGGGTCTCCCCTTCCTGAAGGCCATGAACCCCAACGCGGGCAGCAAATCCGTTGAGGAGATGCGGGAGATTATCAATTACGCCAACAGGCCCTTTATCATCAAGGGCATTATGACCCCTGCCGGCGCTTTGAAGGCTGTGGAAGCCGGAGCAGACGCCATCGTGGTCTCCAACCATGGTGGACGGGTTCAGGGCAGCACTCCCGCCACTGCGGAGGTTCTCCCCTCTATCGCAGAGGCAGTCAAAGGTAAGACCGTTATTATCGTCGACGGCGGCATCCGCTCCGGTGTGGACGTGTTCCGTGCTCTGGCGCTGGGGGCTGACGCGGTGCTGATCGGCCGTCCCATTCTGAACATGATCTACGGCGGCGGAGAGGAGGGCTTCAAGGTGTACATGGACAAGATCGTGGGCGAGTTGAAGTCCACCATGACCATGTGCGGTGCCGCCATACTGAAGGACATCACCAGAGACAAGGTTTGGATCGAAAAATAAAAACACGACATGCAGACCGTCCCCGGGAACTGCTCCCGGGGACGTTTTTTATGCGCTGCAGCATGCATATGATAAAAAACAACCATCAAAATAATTTGGAAAATTCCTGTAATATCATGTCATAATGAAGCTTATAAGGAGAGATGCTTATGGAGTATCTGTTTCCCCTGTTGATGCTGCTGGCGTGCTTTGCTCTGGCCAGCTTTCTCGTTTTACGCACTAATCAGGTAAAAAAACGAGGCTGCGGACGTGGATGTGTCACCTGCGGAAACCGGGAATTCTGTCACCGCAGTGAGCTGAGAATGGACCAAAAAAGCCAAACCGGCAAGTGAAATGACGAAGAACCCCGTATTCAGGAAATCTGATTACGGAGTCCTTCGTCATGCTTATCATGTTTCGAAATCTTTTTCGCCGCCGCCAGGCATAATGCGCTTTGAACAAAGCCTTTTCATCTGTATCATCTCAGGCTCATTATTATGTTTTGTATGCATAAGCAAGCGTTTTTAAGGATTAAAAAGAATCGGCAGATCTTTTTACCTTAAATATCAAATTCTCTCTCCGCACATTGGGACATCTGCGGAAAGAATTATTTTTAGGGAACCTCTAAATAATCGGCTTCCTATGGTAGATTTTACAGTTCAACCAGTATTTTAAAGGAAGTGGGTGCGTGAACTGCTCTCGCACGGTAAATCTCGTGGTTCCTGTGGATAATT
>CAZESU010000083.1:0-8903 GCA_964515275.1 uncultured Oscillospiraceae bacterium | reverse complement strand
CCCTCCGTCAGGACCGCATGTGGGAGTTCCTGGACCGTCTGTTCAACGTGGCTCTGCCCCGTGTCCGCGACTTCCGCGGCATCTCCGCAGATGCTTTTGATGGCCGCGGCAACTATAGCCTGGGCCTGAAGGAACAGATCATCTTCCCCGAAATCGAGTATGACAAGATCGAAAAGCTGCGTGGTATGAATATCGCAATCACCACCACCGCACAGACTGACGAAGAGGCTCGCGAGCTGCTCAGGCTCATGGGCGCTCCCTTCGTGAGCTAAGGAGGAGTTAAGTTATGGCAAAGAAATCTATGATTCTCAAGCAGCAGGCTCCTGCAAAGTTCTCTACTCGTAAGTACAACCGCTGCAAGATCTGCGGCCGTCCCCACGCTTACCTGCGCAACTACGGCATTTGCCGTATCTGCTTCCGCGAACTGGCTTACAAGGGCCAGATCCCCGGAGTGCGTAAGGCCAGCTTCTGATCGATCAGATCAAATCGGTAAGGTCAGCACCGTGCCTGTCCGACACGGCGCTGACCCGCCGCTTTTCTTCCCGGTTAATTCCTTTCAGGGATAGAAGAGGAAAATGCAGACTTTTTGCCTGGAAATTTGCAAAAAGGCTTGCACAGCCTTACAAATTTTGATATAATGCTATTTTGTGAGGCATATGCGCTTGGCGATCCGAAAGGGTCGCTATACGTGCGTTAAAAGCTTTATACCGGAGGCCGATCACCCCCGTTATAATAAAAGGATGGCGAAAGGCCATGGCCAATCAAGTATTGGCATGGAACCTCGCCGCCTGAACCGCGAAAGCGGTAACTCTAAATCAGGAGGATAAAAACTATGCAGATCACCGACCCCATAGCAGATATGCTGACCCGCATCCGCAACGCCGGAAGCGCAAAGCATGAATCCGTTGATGTCCCTGCTTCCAAGATGAAGAAAGCAATCGCAGAGATCCTTCTCAACGAAGGCTACATCAAGAACTACCAGGTTATTGATGACGGCACTCAGGGCATCATCCGCATCACCCTTAAGTATCTCCCCGGCAAGGAGAAGGCCATCCAGGGTCTTCGCCGTGTCAGCAAGCCCGGTCTCCGCGTTTATGCCGGCGCTGACGAGCTGCCCCGCGTCCTTAAGGGACTGGGCATTGCTATCATCTCCACCTCCAAGGGCGTTATGACCGACAAGCAGGCTCGCAAAGAGCATGTTGGCGGCGAAGTCCTTGCGTTCGTATGGTAAGGAGGTAGCACAATGTCAAGAATAGGAAGAGCACCCATCACAGTTCCCGCCGGCGTTGAAGTCAAGGTCGACGAGAACAACCACATCACCGTTAAGGGCCCCAAAGGCACCCTTGAGCGCACATTGGTTCCGCAGATGAAGATCGACGTGGACGCAGGAGTCATTCAGGTTTCCCGCCCCGATGACACCAAGGAAAACCGTTCCCTGCACGGTCTCACCAGAACGCTGATAGACAATATGGTCATCGGCGTTACCAACGGCTTCGAGAAGAAGCTGGAGATCAACGGCGTCGGCTACCGTGCCAGCAAAGAAGGCAAGAACCTGGTCATGAATCTGGGCTTCTCCCACCAGGTCATCGTCGCCGAGACTGAGGACATCCAGATCGACGTTCCCGATGCAAACCACATCGTCATCAAGGGTATCGACAAGCAGAAAGTCGGCCAGTTTGCAGCAGAAGTTCGTAGCAAGAAGCCTCCCGAGCCGTACAAGGGCAAGGGCATCAAGTATGACTACGAAGTTATCCGCCGCAAAGAAGGCAAGACTGGCGCTAAGTAAACGGAGGTGTGCCTGAATGATTAAAAGACCTGATACCAGAGGACAGCGCATCAAGCGCCACAACAGAGTACGCGGCAAGATCTCCGGCACTGCTGAGAGACCTCGTCTTTGCGTATTCCGCAGCGAAAACAACATCTATGCCCAGATCATCGACGACGTAGCCGGCAACACTCTTGTTTCCGCCTCCACCGTTGAGAAGGGCTTCGAAGGCAATGGCGGCAATGTTGAAGCCGCAAAGAAGATCGGTGCAGTCATCGCAGAGCGCGCTCTGCAGAAGGGCATCGAGGAAGTCGTGTTTGACCGCGGCGGCTACATCTATCACGGCCGCGTCAAGGCACTGGCAGAAGGCGCCCGTGAGGGCGGCCTGAAGTTCTAAGGAAGGGGGAAAACGAAAATGGCATATAACAATGACAGAAGAGATCGTCGGAAAGACGAGGCTCCCTCCGAGTTCATCGAGAAGGTAGTTTCCCTCAACCGCGTCAGCAAGACCGTCAAAGGCGGCCGTGTTGCCAAGTTCTCCGCACTGTGCGTCGTCGGCGACGGCAAGGGCCGCGTCGGCTTCGGCATGGGCAAGGCAAACGAGGTTTCCGAAGCCATCCGCAAGGGACTTGAAGATGCAAAGAAGAACATCTGCAGCGTCACCCTTCAGGGCAGCACCATTCCTCACGAAGTGATCGGCGAGTTCGGCGCAGGCCGTGTCCTGCTCAAGCCCGCTCCCGAAGGCACCGGTGTTATCGCAGGCGGTGCAGTCCGTGCTGTTGTTGAAGCAGCCGGCATTAAGAACATCCGTACCAAGTGCCTGCGCACCAACAACCCCGCAAACGTTGTTGCAGCCACAATGGAAGGCCTCAAGTCTCTGCGCAACGCAGCTCAGATCGCTGCTGTCAGAGGCAAGACTCCTGAAGAAGTTCAGGGTTAAGGAGGGCGAAACATGGCAAATCTTAGAATTAAGCTCGTTAAGAGCCTCAATGGCAGACTCGATAGCCACATCGCAACTGCCAACTCCCTCGGCCTGCACAAGATCGGCAACGAGACCGTACAGCCCGACAATCCCCAGACCCGCGGCAAGATCGCCAAGATTGGCTATCTGCTGAAGGTAACAGAAGAATAAGGAGGGCAAGAGAATGTATATCAATGATCTTTCTCCCGTAGCCGGCTCCACCCATGTTGACAAGCGCAAGGGCAGAGGCCACGCAACCGGTAACGGCAAGACCGCAGGCCGCGGCCACAAGGGCCAGAAGGCCCGCAGCGGCGGCGGTACCCGCATCGGCTTCGAAGGCGGCCAGATGCCTCTGGCACGTCGTATCCCCAAGAGAGGCTTCAACAACATCTTTGCAAAGCCCCTGGAGTCTGTCAATGTCTCCGTTCTCGAGAAGTTTGAGGATGGCGCTGTTGTTGACGCTCAGGCTCTGCTGGATGCAGGCATCCTTTCCAAGTGCAGATATGGCGTAAAGTTCCTTGGCAACGGCGAAGTTACCAAGAAGCTGACGGTTAAAGCTGCTGCTTTCTCCGAAACCGCGAAACAGAAGATAGAGGCGGCTGGCGGAAAGGCAGAGGTGGTTTAAGTGCTTCAGACACTGCGTAATGCATGGAAAATAGCAGAGATCCGCAAAAAGATACTTTTCACTCTGCTTATCATCCTGCTTTATCGTATTGGTAATGCCATCCCCGTACCCTATGTCGATATCGCAGCTCTCCAGTCCTACTTCACAGTGCTGCAGAATACCGTTCTCGGTATGCTCGATGTTATGTCCGGCGGTGCGTTCTCCAATGCGACGATCTTCGCTCTGTCCATCCAGCCCTACATCAATGCATCCATTATCATGCAGCTCCTTTGCATCGCTATTCCTGCACTGGAGCGTATGCAGAAGGAAGAGGGCGAGGAAGGCAAAAAGAAGATTGCTGCTATCACCCGTTATGCAACCGTTGCTATTGGTCTGTTGCAGGGCTTTGCCTACTACATGCTCATCAAGAACAACGGCATCCTCGTATCCGAAGCACAGAGCAGCATCTGGGCGGCGCTTGTCATCATCCTGACCTTCACCTCCGGTTCCGCTCTTATCATGTGGCTCGGCGAGCAGATTACCGAATTCGGTATTGGCAACGGTATCTCCATCATCCTGTTTGCCAGCATCGTCTCCCGCCTGCCGACCAGCCTTATCACCAGCGTCCGCAATATCATCAACGGCAGCCTGCAGTGGTGGGTCGCCGTGCTGATGATCATCGGCGCACTGGCTCTTATCGTTCTCATCGTCTTTGTTAACGATGCAGAGCGCCGCATTCCTGTCCAGTATGCAAAGCGCGTTGTGGGACGTAAGATGTACGGCGGTCAGAGCACTCATCTCCCCATGAAGGTGAACATGTCCGGCGTTATGCCCATCATCTTTGCTCAGACCATCGCATCCATCCCCGCAACCATCGCCGCGTTTACCGGTCACACCGACGGCTGGGTATCCAAGTACTTCGGTACCACTTCCATACTTTATGCTGTCGTTTACCTCCTGCTGATTATCTTCTTCGCCTACTTCTATTCCACCATTCAGTTCAACCCTGTTGAGGTGGCAAACAACCTGAAGAAGAACGGCGGCTACATCCCCGGCTTCCGTCCGGGCAAGCCCACCAGCGAGTTCATCCAGAAGGTGCTCAACAAGATCACCCTCTTCGGCGCCATCTACCTTGGCATCATCGCTGTTGTGCCTATCCTTGTGGCTCACTTCAGCGCAAGCTCCGCACTCACCGGAATTTCCCTTGGCGGCACGTCCATTATAATCGTTGTCGGTGTTGCTCTTGAGACTGTCCGCGCCCTCGAGGCACAGATGCTCATGCGCAACTACAAAGGTTTCCTTTCTTAATGAAAAGGAGAGGCTTATGAGACTTATACTTTTAGGTGCGCCCGGCGCAGGTAAAGGTACTCAGGCAGAAATTCTCAGCAGAGAGCTGAACATTCCCACTATTTCCACAGGCAACATCCTGCGGGCTGCCATGAAAAATGGCACGCTCGTAGGCCTGAAGGCAAAGTCCTATGTGGATGCCGGTAAGCTTGTTCCCGACGATGTCATCATCGGCATCATCGAAGAGCGGCTTGCTCAGCCCGACTGCCGGAACGGCTACATTCTTGACGGTGTTCCCCGTACCATCCCCCAGGCCGAGGCTATGGAGAAAAACGGTATCGACATCGACTGGGCCGTGTCCCTGGAAGTATCCGACGATATTATCGTTGAGCGTATGTCGGGCCGTAGGACCTGCAAGAATTGCAGCCAGACCTTCCACATTGTCAACAATCCTCCCAAGCAGGAGGGGATATGTGACTTCTGCGGCGGCGAGTTGACCATCCGCAAAGATGACGCTCCCGAAACGGTCAGGACCCGCCTTGAGGTATACCACAGAGAGACAGAGCCCCTTAAGGCATTCTATGCTGAGAGAGGCAAGCTGAAAACTGTGGACTATCAGCCCAGTATTGAGGCTACGACAGTGGCCATCAGAGAGACTCTGGGGATTTGACGGTATGGCTGACAGCATTATTATCAAATCCAGCAGAGATATCGAACTGATGCGTCAAGCCGGCAGGATCACAGCCGGAGCGCGCAGCATTGCGCGTCAGGCTGTGGCCGACGGTGTGACCACAAAGCAGATAGATAAGTATGTGCATGAGTTCATCCTGAAATCCGGCGCAATACCCACATTCCTCGGCTATGGGGGATTTCCGGCAAGCGCTTGTGTTTCTGTAAACGATGAAGTCATTCACGGTATCCCCGGAAAGAGAGTCATTCACAACGGCGATATTGTTTCACTCGATGTAGGTGCCACATTCAAGGGCTTCGTCGGCGACTGTGCCGGAACCTTTCCCTGCGGTGAAGTCAGCGAGGAGGCAAAAAGACTCATCGCCGTTACACGGCAGAGCTTTTTTGAAGGCATAAAGTTTGCAAAGGTAGGATACCGTATCTCGGATATAGGTGCGGCGATACAGGAATATGTGGAAAGCCACGGATATTCCGTCGTGCGCGACTATGTGGGACACGGCGTGGGACGGGAGATGCATGAAGCACCTGAAGTTCCGAACTACCGCGTAAACAGACATGAGCGCGGCTTCGGCCGCCGGACCGACCCAAGGCTCGTCGCCGGTATGACGATCGCCATCGAACCGATGGTTAACATCGGAGGTTATGAAGTTAAAGTACTTGATAACGACTGGACGGTGGTTACAGTGGACGGAAGTCTTTCCGCCCATTACGAAAACACTATCGCCATCACAGACGGCGAACCGGAGATACTGACGATGGCAGAGGATATTTGACAGGCGAAAGCCGCACCGACTTTGGAGGAATTTTACTTTGGCAAAAGACGATGTAATCGAACTCGAGGGCACGGTAGTAGAATCCCTGCCCAACACCATGTTCCAGGTGGATATCGGCAACGGCCACATCATACTGGCGCATATTTCCGGAAAGCTCCGGATGAACTTTATCAGGATCCTCCCCGGTGACAAGGTCACGGTGCAGATGTCTCCGTACGACGTTACCCGCGGCAGAATCACTTGGAGAAGCAAGTAGGAGGTAAATTCAAATGAAAGTCAGACCTTCCGTGAAGCCCATGTGCGAGAAGTGCAAGATCATTAAGCGCAAGGGTAAAGTCATGGTCATTTGCGAGAACCCCAAGCATAAGCAGCGTCAGGGTTAATCGCAGTGGGGCCGCCGCCCCGAACAAATTCCAAAAGACAAGGTTATTAGACCTAACCTGTCCTTATAAAATCTCCC
This sequence comes from uncultured Oscillospiraceae bacterium, assembly GCA_964515275.1. Taxonomy (GTDB): domain Bacteria; phylum Bacillota; class Clostridia; order Oscillospirales; family Oscillospiraceae; genus Limivicinus. The sequence continues at coordinate 2,363 of CAZESU010000083.1, read as the reverse complement.
GCATGGAACGAGGACTCCCTCCGGCGGGAACAAGTCCCCGCTTCTAAAATGCGGAAACAATTATTCGAAAGGATGATCGTATAATATGGCACGTATAGCCGGCGTTGACCTGCCCAAGGACAAGAGAATCGAAATCGGTCTCACTTATGTCTACGGTATCGGCAGAACCAGCGCAAACAAGATTCTGGAGATGACCGGAATCAACCCTGATACCAGAGTAAAAGACCTCACCGACGAAGAAGAGGCAAAGCTTCGTGAGTGCATCGACCACAACTATATCGTTGAGGGCGACCTGCGCCGCCAGACTGCGCTTGACATCAAGCGCCTGACCGAGATCGGCTGCTACCGTGGTCTTCGTCACCGCCGTGGACTGCCCGTACGTGGACAGAGAAGCAAGACCAACGCTCGTACCCGCAAGGGTCCGAAACGCACCATTGCAAACAAGAAGAAGTAAAGGAGGGATATGAATTATGGCAGCTGCAAACGCTAAGAAGAAAGTCAGAACCCGCAGAAGAGAACGCAAGAACATTGAAAAGGGCCAGGTTCATATCAGCTCTTCCTTCAACAATACCATGGTTACCATCACCGACACGCAGGGCAACGCTCTGTCTTGGGCATCCGCTGGTGGCCTGGGCTTCCGTGGAAGCAAGAAATCTACCCCCTTCGCCGCACAGACCGCAGCCGAGACTGCCGCAAAGGCAGCTATGGAGCATGGCCTGAAGACTGTTGAAGTTTTTGTCAAGGGCCCCGGTTCCGGCCGTGAAGCCGCTATCCGTGCTCTGCAGACTGCAGGTCTTGAAGTTACGATGATCAAGGACGTTACTCCCATTCCTCACAATGGTTGCCGTCCTCCGAAACGTCGTCGTGTGTAATTGAAGGAGGTAAACGAATATGGCAAGATATACTGAAGCAGTATGCCGCCAGTGCCGCAGAGAGGGCCAGAAGCTCTTTCTGAAGGGCGACCGCTGCTATACCGACAAGTGCGCAATGACCAACAGAGCATTCGCTCCCGGTCAGCACGGTCAGGGCCGCAGCAAGAGCTCTGAGTACGGCCAGCAGCTTCGCGAGAAGCAGAAGGCCAAGAGATTCTACGGAGTTCTTGAAAGCCAGTTCCGCAGCTACTTTGAGATGGCAGAGCGTCGTCCCGGTCAGACTGGTGAGAACCTGCTTTCCATTCTCGAGAGCAGACTTGACAATGTAGTCTATCGTCTTGGCTACGCCATGAGCCGTGCTGAGGCACGTCAGATGGTCAGCCACGGTCACTTTACCGTTAACGGCCGCAAGGTCAACATCCCCAGCTATCAGGTAAAGCCCGGTATGGTCATTGCTCTTAAGGAGAGCAGCCGCGGTATTGAAAAGATCAAGGCTAACATTGAGGCAAATGCATTCCGTCCCGCCCCCAAGTGGCTTGAGTATGACGCAAACAACATGGTGGCAAAAGTCGTTGCAGTTCCTGCAAGAGACGATATCGACCTGCCCATCGAAGAGCACCTCATCGTCGAGTTGTACTCCAAGTAATAAAGACACCCTCAAATTGGTAAGCTGAATCACCGTACGCGCCGGTATGGCGCATATCTAAAAAGGAGGGTTATATAACTATATGATCGAAATAAAAAAGCCGCGTATCGAGTGCATTGAAACTCCTGCAGACAGCTCTTATGGCAAGTACATCATAGAGCCTCTGGAGCGCGGCTATGGCACAACACTTGGTAACTCTCTTCGCAGGGTACTCCTTTCTTCTCTCCCCGGAACTGCCTGCACCAGCATCAAGATAGCCGGTGTGCAGCATGAGTTTTCCACCATCCCCGGTGTGAAAGAGGACGTGACCGAGATTGTTCTGAATGTTAAGAGCATTATCGCCCGTCTCCACAGCACCGGCCCCAAGACTGTCTACATTGAGGCCTTCGGCGAAGGACTTGTCACCGCCGGCGATATTAAGGCAGACGCTGAGGTGGAAATCCTCAACCCCGAGCAGCCTATTGCAACACTTGGCCCTGACGGCGCTCTGAATATGGAGCTTGTCCTCGACCATGGCAGAGGCTATGTTTCCGCTGATAAGAACAAGACGCCCCAGACTGCTATTGGCACCATTCCTGTTGATTCCATTTATACCCCTGTTCTGAAGGTCAATTATACGGTTGAGAATACCCGTGTGGGAAACCAGACCGACTTTGACAAGCTGACCATCGAGGTATGGACCGACAAGACCATGACTGCCCGTGATGCTGTCTCCCTGGGCGCAAAGATACTCTGCGACCATTTCACGCTGTTCACGGACCTGTCCGATACCATCGGCAGCAACTCCACCGTTGTTGAGAAGGTCGAGAAGGAGCCGGATACCATGCTCAAGATGACTATCGAAG
>CAZESU010000082.1:0-9010 GCA_964515275.1 uncultured Oscillospiraceae bacterium | reverse complement strand
TGGGTGTAGCTCTGCCTTTCGGCTTCGCTACCCCAACATTTATTATAGAACCAAATTTAACCTGCTGCGAGCACATTGCAGCAGGTTTTTTATTCATCCTTTTTTCTTCGGATGGCAAACAGAGGGTCAATCATCGGGCGTTTCCCCTGGACTTTTCCGTGTGCAGTTCATATTCCAGGTTTACCGCCTCATAGGCGCTTAGGGAAGGCCATACCATGTAAAACCAGCGATTGATTTTTTCAGTTGCCGATCCCCAGAAGAAGCCCGGTTGGGGACGAATCCCCACTCTTACGTAGGTTCCGGCTGGCAGTACCTCCTCGTTTCAGGGCAGGATTGCTTCTGTGGCTGCCGGCAAAGCGTGTAAACTCGCCGTTTGTCTCACAGTTTCAAATCCGACCACGGTGTTTTTCTCCCTTTGCCTAACCATACCGGAACCCGGATGCTTTTCATTTTACGATGCCAATCTTCAGACTGCCGGATGTGGTACTCACGCTGTAATCCCCAAGTCCCCTTCCGCATATGTACCGTTTGTTCTCCATTTTGTAGGCCAGTATCTGGCCATTGGCTTTTTTCTCTCTTATTTCTTTTGGATCCGGCTGACTATCTTTTGACATTGATTTGACTCCTGTTCTTTCATATCAGACCCCATACAGTCTGTTTTTACTTTTTTCGTCATCCTACATGATTGTGCGTTTCTGCCTTTCCTGCAAGGACATTGTACCCTATTCTTTCCCGCTGTTTTCTGATCTGATTACTCTGGATGCCTGTGGTATCAAAGTCCACTGAAATATGATTGGAACCCTCACTGACACTGACTGAAAACCCCCGGCAGTGTGTCCAGTTGCTGTTTGATCTCCTTCATACTGTGTTTTCCCTCAGCATTGCTCAGGGTGAAATAAGCACTTGCTTTTGACATGAAATCACCTCTGCACTTAGTATGAGTGACTGTCACTCGTTCTATACGCCTGTTGTCTCCATCGGTTTCCTTATTCTATCTGCTGCATATTCTGATAATAGGAGCATTTAAGTAAAGGAAGTGTTTCGATGAAACGATCCGTTCCGCTGCAACCCGCAGCAGAAGCTGTCTGTGATCAAAATGCTGTTTCGCATTTGATTTTTCAGCTTCCGCCTGAGCAGGGACGCAGGATTCTGGAAAAAGCTCAGGATTTGCCGGTATACAAATATCCTGCCCAAATATCTTCCTGTGAAATTGACACAGGAAGATGGGGCAGGATACCGGTTTATTTTCTCGCTCCGCAAGCAGGTATAAACATTCAAAACGTTATTTTTTATATTCATAGCGCAGGCTGGGTATTCGGCAGCTTTCACACGCACGAGAAGCTTGTGAGAGAGCTCTCCGCAAGGACAAATTCTCTGGTAGTATTCCCGGAGTACACCCGTTCGCCCGAGGCAAAGTATCCCACTGCGATTGAACAGTGCTATTTTGTCTTTTCCCACCTGTGGGAACTTATCGGCGAAGTATGCCCAACCGCAAAAAGCAAGATTTTGACTGTTGCCGGAGACAGCGTTGGCGGAAATATGGCCATCGCCATGGTGCTGATGGCAAGCAGGCGAAACGGCCCGGACATTCATAAACTGCTGCTCTATTATTCTGTTACAAATGCCTGCTTTGACACACCGTCCTATCGGCAGTTTGCGGTAAATTACTACCTGTACCGGGCCGGGATGCAGTGGTTCTGGCAGCAGTATACAGCCTGTCTTGCGGACAGAAACCAAATCACTGCCTCCCCTCTCCGTGCTGATCTGAATTGTTTGAAAACATTCCCCGATACCATGATTATCAACGGGCAGGCCGATGTCCTGCGCAGTGAGGGTGAAGCTTTTGAAAAAAAGCTTCGATGTGCCGGTGTAGAGGTTACCGCATTGCGGGTTCAGGGGACAATCCATGATTTTGTCATGCTGAACGCTCTTGACCGGACAAATGCCTGCCGCACAGCCATGGACGCATCTGTTTCATGGATAAATCGAAAGTGTAAAAAATCGGAGCGGACTTCTTATCGTCCACTCCGATGTGGTGCGGGTAACAGGATTTGAACCTGCACGGTTGCCCACTGGAACCTAAATCCAGCGTGTCTGCCAATTCCACCATACCCGCAAATTTTATTAAAAAAACCTATTGCGTGAGCAATAGGTTTTCATGGAGCGGGCAACGAGGCTCGAACTCGCTACCTCCACCTTGGCAAGGTGGCGCTCTACCGGATGAGCTATGCCCGCATCAGCAACGATGGTTATTCTACCACAAATTGCTGATTTGTCAAGAATATTTTTATCAGGTCAGGTCGTTGTAAGTCAAAGTACCATTACAGAGTGGGTAAGAGGCAGTATCCCACCGGTAAACATTCCACATACTCTCGTCTGTTCGCAAAAAACCCTGCTCCATGTCATAGTTTATGCAGGCACTGACATCAACATGGTAATACTCACCGTCTATGCAGACAATGTTCCAGCAGTGATCCTGCCACGAGAGCTGTCCGTACACAATCTGACAGTCTATTCCTAACTGATGGCACATCTCCACATAGGCAAGCGCGATTCCCTCGCTGTTAGCACGGCTTTTTATAAGGGCCGAATATGCAGTATTCTCATTTGTATCGTCAATAAGCTCGCAATTTTCTGCAAGATAGGTGCAGGCAGCCAGCGCCTCATGGGCATCATCCATGTTATAAGCCCCTGTATTGCTGCGTACATCCAGGTTTTTAAGCTGGGATTTGCGGCGAATCAGCTCATCCTCAGCCAGACCGTAGTCCAGATTGATCTCATATAGGCGCTGCATAGAGGCGCCGCTGTACATGAAAACATCCGTCTTTGGCTCGCACACAGAACAGACCGGATTGCTGCGGTAAACATCTGCGACCATTTTTTCCATCTTATCCCTGGAATAGGAGCTGGCATTGATCAAAATGACAATTCTGCGCTGGTTATTGTCCATTGCCTCTTTTAAAATGTTCTCCACGTCAAAGGCAAATGGGAGCCGAACAATCTCAGAAACAGGGCTTGCTGAAGATGCGTAGTCAATCTGGAGACTCGCCTCATAATAGGTCACAATTTTTGAGATCTCATAGGAAATATTGACAACACAATAAGCGCACAGAGCATCCTGTGTGCGTACCTGCCAGCAGGCCTCCTCGATATCATTCAGCGCATCGCCGTCATAATTCGGGTCAAAAGACAGACTTCCCTCACTGTCCCCCTGATATACCATTTCAAGTATTGCCTTCTTCAGGGCAGTAAAGTTTCTGACCGCTACCTTCTCGGTCTCGGTCGTCTTCTCCTGCACTGCAGGGACATAGTTTTCGACTGATACATACTCCTTGTCAAACAGGCTGCCGCAGCCGGTCAGAGAAATAGCCAGCACAGCGGAAAGTATGGCGGCGGTGAAGCGTTTTGGCATTATCTTACCTCGGAAATATTCTCAAATCCGTTGCCAAACACATTCTTTGCGTCCGACACGATGAAGAAAGCCCTCTCATCCACAGTGCGGACAAGCTTTCTCAGCTCAGCAATCTGGTTGCGCTTGATAACACACATAATAATATGCTTTTTCTTGTGGGAATATGCCCCCTCGCCCTCCAGTACGGTCACGCCGCGGTGCATATGTCCGGAAATGATATCCTGAATAAGCTCCTCACTGTTTTCGCTGATTATGTAGCAGATGCAGGAATTGTCAATGCCATAGAGCACAAGATCGATGACCTTGCTGACAACAAACATGGCAATAACCGAGTACATGGCGCTTTCATGCTTATTGAGGATAACGGCGTATGCCACAATGATTACCACATCAATTATAAGAATAATCGTGCCGAAATTAATATGAGGATTTTTTCTTCTGAGGAATTTGGCAACGATGTCAATTCCGCCGGTAGTCGCTCCCACAAAGTAAATTACGCCCAGACCAAAGCCCTTGATAACGCCGCCGATTATGCTGGCAAGCATTGGGTCTGTGGTTGAGATGATACCTGCCAGTGAAAAAAGGTCAACGAAGACAGAGGACAGCACCATACCTGCAAAGGAGCCGAAGAGAAAATCTTTCCCGAAATAACGCCACGCCACAGCGAAAAGTGGTATGTTCATAATTATAGTCATCACACCCACAGGAAGGTTGGTGAAATGGTTTATAATCATGGATACACCCGCAATGCCTCCGGCCACAATGGAGTTGGGGAACATGAAAAACTGAAACCCCACTGCATAGATAGCAGAACCGGCAACGATAACAAGATACTTGAGAATGGTTTTTAGAACCTTATTATTTTCTGTCTCTTTTGTAATATTTTCCATATTATTCCTCGATCAGTGTCATTTGCTGCTCATCTCTGTCCTCCGGGCGAAGCAGAGCGCCAGAAGCCGGCAATGAGCGCACACGGTAACGTGATACATTTTTAATCTCCGTCTCCTCAAGGAGCCTTGCGCGGACAAAGCTGCGTTTGGCTTTGAGGGACATGACTGCCACCCCCTGAACAGTTCTGCTGGTCTTTGGCTGGAGAAGTGAGGTATTGAATACAAGCGCACGGTCATCGCTGGAATAAGCGCACAGGTCAGTCTCAGCAGTTATATGGAGGACGGATTTAAGGGGACTCTTATCCGAATAAGCGTTTACAAGTTTTTTTCGGTTGGTCTTGGTCTCATAGGCAGACAGCTCCACTCGCGCCGCCTTGCCGTTTTCAAAGAAGAAGATCAGGTGGCCCTTATAGTCACCCGGGTCAATCATCATGACAATACTCTCCCCTTCATCCATCTGGAGCTTTGCAGGCAGGTAGATGCCGAGAACAGAGGCCTTCACCTCCTCAAAATCCGATACTTTAGCTTTGTACAGCTGCTGCTTATCGGTGAGAAAAAGAATCTCTCCCCGGTTGGTGGCTTCAAAGCTGACATTCAGCCGGTCTCCATCCTTGTATTTCTGCTCGCTGCTCATGCGAAGAGACTGGGCAGTGATCTTCTTGAAGTAGCCCTCTTTGGACAAAAACAGTGTTACGGGGTAATCCTCTATCTGCTGCTCTTCGCTGAATTCCTCAATCTCATCGGCATAGACGATGGTGGACTTTCTGGGGATAATGTATTTCTTGTTGATCTGCTTCAGCTCGTCAATGATGATGCCTTTTATCTTTCGGCGGCTGTTGAGTATCCCCTCAAGCTCCTCGATGTCCTTTTCAAGGGCATCGGTCTCGGCAGTACGTTTGAGGATATATTCCCGGTTTATATTTCTGAGCTTGATCTCCGCTACAAATTCCGCCTGAATCTGGTCGATGCCGAAGCCCATCATCAGGTTCGGAACCACTTCGGATTCCAGCTCAGTGCTGCGGATGATCTCAATGGCCTTATCTATATCAAGCAGTATTCTGCCAAGGCCATGCAGCAGGTGCAGTTTTTCCTTTTTCTTTTCCAGCTCGTGGTACACTCTGCGGCGTATGCTCTCCATGCGCCACGCGGTCCACTCGTCCAATATCTCCCGTATGCCCATCACTTTGGGGTATCCGGCTACAAGGATATTGAAGTTGCAGGGAAATGCATCCTGCAGAGTGGTCATTTTGAAGAGCTTCTGCATGAGCTTATCCGGGTCTGTGCCGCGCTTGAGATCGATGGCAAGACGGAGACCGCCAAGATCGGTCTCGTCGCGCATGTCGTTGATCTCCCGTATTTTGCCTGCTTTTATGAGCTCAGCAACCTTGTCAATAACAGCCTCGGACGTGGTGGTATAAGGGATCTCATATATCTCGATGATGTTTTCCCTGGGCAGATAGCGCCACCGGGCTCTGACCTTGAAGCTGCCGCGTCCGGTGTTGTATATGCTCTCCATCTCAGACCGATCATATATAATCTCTCCCCCGGTGGGAAAATCCGGGGCCGGCATGGTAGAAAGAATATCATGCTCCGGGTCGCGGAGATAATTGATTGTGGTCTCACAGACCTCATTTAAATTAAAACCGCAGATCATGCTTGCCATTCCCACGGCAATGCCGGAGTTTGCAGAGACAAGCACATTGGGAAAGGCCGTAGGAAGCAGAGTGGGCTCCTTCATGCTGCCGTCGTAGTTATCCACAAAGTCTACGGTATCCTTGTCGATGTCTTTGAATATCTCTGCACAGATGGCGGAGAGCTTTGCCTCGGTATAACGGGAGGCCGCATAGGACATATCCCTTGAATACACCTTACCAAAATTGCCCTTTGAATCCACAAAGGGAGTGAGTAGCGCCTCATATCCGGCAGACAGGCGCACCATAGTCTCATATATGGCGGCATCGCCATGGGGATTCAGCTTCATGGTCTGGCCCACGATGTTGGCGCTCTTGGTACGGGCACCGGTGAGAAGACCCATTTTGAACATGGTGTAAAGCAGCTTGCGGTGGGAGGGTTTGAAACCGTCGATTTCGGGTATCGCACGGGAGACAATAACGCTCATGGCATAGGGCATGTAGTTTGTCTCCAGGGTTTCGGTTATGGGCTGCTCCAGAACTTCTGCTTTCAAGCCGACAACATTGGGATTATTATATTTTTTTCCTTCGGTTTCTTTTTTCTTTGCCATTTTATCTGCTCTTACTCTTCATTTTTTTGCCTGTTACCAGGTTTCTTTTGCAGCGGGGGCAGCATGTCGCTTTAAGTACGCCGAAAGCAATGACCTTTCCGCAGCTGGGACAGCGGCTGTAAAGGAACACTACCAGTACCGTCGCCACCATGAAAGCCAGCGTCAGCACCAACATTACAGCCTGCAGAGTGCTGTTTTCCGGGGTGAAGAAAAGGCAGGCAACGCAGCAGATAACCGCGCATATTGTAAGCCCCTTTATAAGACTCTTTGTATCCTCGAAATTTTTTGTCCTCATATTTTTCATCAGGAACCCCCTCAGGAAATATCCGCCATGTCCAGATATTTGTATCCAAACTCGGCAATATGGTTTTTGCGTCCGGTAAGGTCGTCACCAAGGAGCAGGTCAAAGGTCTGCGCCATAAGCGCTGCGTCTTCCGGCATAACCTTAATCAGTCTGCGGGTTTCCGGGTTCATGGTGGTCATCCACATCATGTCCGGGTCGTTCTCGCCAAGACCCTTGCTGCGGTTGATGCTGGCTTTGGCACCGTTAAGGCTCTCCAATATTTCCGCCTTTTCCCTGTCGGAATAGGCAAAATATGTTTTTCCCTTGCTCTCTATCTCGTATAGCGGTGATTCTGCAATAAAAACATAGCCCTCGCGAATGAGCGTGGGAACAAGCCGATACAGCATGGTAAGAATCAGCGTTCTGATCTGGAAGCCATCCACATCCGCATCGGTGCAGATGATTACCTTATTCCAGCGCAGGTTGGAAAGATCGAAGTTGCTCAGATCCTTGGTGTGCTTGTCCTTCACCTCGACACCGCAGCCCAGCACCTTCATAAGATCTGTGATAACGTCGCTTTTAAATATTCTCACATAGTCTGCTTTCAGGCAGTTCAGAATCTTGCCCCGGACAGGCATGATGCCCTGAAAGTCCGCATCTCTTGACAGCTTACAGGCACCCAGTGCGGAGTCGCCCTCCACAATGTATATCTCCCGGCGTTCCGGATCACGGCTGCGGCAGTCCACAAATTTCTGCACGCGGTTTGCAATATCAATACTGCCGGAGAGCTTTTTCTTCATGCCCTGGCGTGCCCGCTCCGCCGTCTCGCGGCTGCGCTTGTTGATCAGCACCTGCTCGGCAATTCTATCTGCCTCGGGCTTGTTTTCAATGAAATAGACCTCCAGCTGCTCCTTGAAAAACTCGGTCATGGCCGTCTGGATAAAACGGTTGTTTATGGCCTTTTTGGTCTGGTTTTCATAGGAGGTCTGGGTGGAAAAGCAGTTTGTCACCAGGATCAGACAGTCCTGCACATCCTGAAATTTGATTGGGCTTTCATTCTTCTGATATTTACCCAGCTTTTTTATATAGGCATCGATCGCATAAGTAAAGGCGCTTTTCACCGCCTTGTCCGGTGCGCCGCCGTTTTCAAGCCAGGAGGAGTTGTGGTAATACTCCAGAGCCGTCACCTTATTGGAAAAGCAGAAGGCGGCGGAGAGCTTGACCTTATATTCCGGTTTATCCTCTCTGTCCCGTCCGCGCCGCTCGGTAGAGATGAAGCAGGGCGATGTAAGAGGCCCTTCCCCCGCGATTTCGGTCACATAGTCCACGATGCCGTTTTCATAGCAGAAGTCAGTGGTCTCAAATTTCCCGTTTTTTTCGATTCGCAGGCGGAAAGTGACGCCGGCGTTTACCACCGCCTGCTTGTGCAGCACGTCTCGGAAGTATTCCTCAGGAATGTCGATGTCTGTGAATACCTCCATATCAGGCCGCCAGCGGATGGTAGTGCCGGTCTTTTTCCTGTCGGCAGGCTGTGTCACAAGTTCCTGCCCTTTTTTCCCGCAGACCTTGCCTTTTTTGAAATGAAGCTGATATTTGTTCCCGTCGCGCCAGACGGTCACGTCCATATATTCAGAGGCGTACTGAGTGGCACAGGAGCCAAGTCCGTTCAGGCCAAGGGAGTATTCGTAATCTCCCCCGTCAGTGTTTTTATATTTGCCGCCGGCATACAGCTCGCAGAAGACCAACTCCCAGTTGTACTTCTTTTCATTGGGATTCCAGTCCAGCGGGCAGCCACGGCCGAAGTCCTCCACCTCAATAGACTTATCTTCATAGCTTGTCAGGGTGATGATGTTACCATAGCCCTCTCTGGCCTCGTCGATGGAGTTGGACAGTATTTCAAACACTGCATGCTCACAGCCGTCAAGTCCGTCTGAACCAAAGATAACGCTCGGGCGTTTTCTCACTCTGTCTGCACCCTTAAGCTGGGATATGCTGTCGTTGCCGTATTGCGCGGTGGTTTTGCTCATAAAATATGATGTCCTCTCAGGTACTATATCTTGTGTGTTTCAATCTGCACACCTATACCAATTTTATCTTATGCAGTATAACTCATTTCCCAATATAATTCAAGGGCCGTGGCCGTATAATGGTGTAAATTGAAAAATGAATGAGCCAAAGGCTCA
>CAZESU010000081.1:0-9068 GCA_964515275.1 uncultured Oscillospiraceae bacterium | reverse complement strand
AGCACCTGCCTTTTAAGCAGGGTGTCCGGGGTTCGAATCCCCGCTGGAGCACCAGGGAAGAGCCGATAGCTTTTGCTGTCGGCTCTTTCTTCTTGTTCGGTCAGATTCGAACCACGGACACCAAAACGCGCGTCGTTTTCGAGCGAAGCGGACCGGGCGGCGAAGCCGGTGGGGATAGCGCAGGCGCAGTTGATGGTCGCGCCGCCGAAGTCATCCGGCGTGGAGGGCAGGGTGTTTGCCTGGGTTATGACTTTTTCTCTTTTTCATTTTGAAAAAAATATCTTTCTGACGCTGTCAGCCTGTGACGGCAATATTGGCGCTGTCCTGCTCCTCTGCGGGCGTATTCAGCCAGGGATTGCCGGGATCCGGGTCGGTGGGGTCCCAGCCGCGGCATTGCTCATTGTCGGAGATGAGAGGGGCAGTGGGCTTGCCCAGCGGGCCGGGATCCGGATCCGTATAGAACTGCACGGCGGTGATGCGCGAATAATTGTCATAAATCCACTTGGCATCCTCCACCTGAAGACGGATGCAGCCCATGGAGCAGGAGGTGCCCAGCTTGTCAAATTCCCAGTATTCCAGAGAGCCGGGGTCGCCATAGACGGTATAGGGTACGGAATGGAACAGAATGTTCCCGGTTATCTGGGTGGTATACTGCCCGAAAACATCGCCGAACAGATAGTGCCAGCGGTGCTGCTCGCCCAACGTATATACGCCGCTGGTGGGCGTGTCAGAGCCGGTGGAGCAGATCATGGCCCTGTAGGGAATGGAATAGTAGCCGTTCTCGTCCAGCGTATAGACGGTGATGGTGTTTGCCTCCACATTTACCGTTATGTAATAGGAGTCTCCCTTCGTTTCTGGCGCCGGTGTGGACGTTGGAGCGGGTGTGGGAGTCGGGGTAGGTGTGGGAGCCGGGGTCGGCTCCGGCACAGAATCTCCGCCCGGTGCCGGGGGTGAGGTCGGTGTGGGCTCCGGGTTCTCCGGCTCCGCCGGGGTCCCGGAGGAGTCCGCCATCAGCGGCAGCACATCCGATAGAGGCAGCAGATTCATATAAGTCTCCCTGACCAGAAACACCATCAGAACAAGAACTAAAATCAGCAGGAATTTTTTCATCTGTACTCTCCACAAAAAAACTTGTCGAATAACCTGTTTTTTTATGATATACTATTTTCACGAATAATACAACCGTAATAAAATGGAGATCCGGGGATGAAAATACTTCTTACCGGCTTTGACCCCTTCGGTGGGGAGAGCATAAACCCGGCGCTGGAAGCTGTAAAACTGGTGCGTGTGGGTGAAGGCACGGATTTGTCTGCAACCAGCTTATGTACGGAGTGCTGTACCACATAAAGCGTGAGTTTCCCGGCATGACAGGCGGCTTTATCCATGTGCCCTGCATTCCGGAGCAGACGGAGCGGATGCAAAAGGAGGTACCCTCCCTGCCCCTTGAAGATATTGTAAAGGGTCTGGAAGCCGCTCTCGCCGTTCTTACATAAAAACATGAGCTTGTCGAAAAATCTCTGACTTTTCTGACAAGCTCATTTTTTATTTTCTGTATCCGCTGAGGAAATGTCTTGTGCGCTCCTCCAGCGGGTTTTTCAGCACCTGCCCGGGAGGACCCTGCTCGGCGATGACGCCCCCGTCGATAAACAGCACCCTGTCGGACACGGCGGCTGCAAAGTCCATCTCATGGGTGACCACCACCATGGTCATATCCTCCTCTGCCAGCTGGCGGATGACGTTCAGCACCTCGCCGGTAAGCTCCGGGTCAAGCGCGGAGGTGGGCTCGTCAAAGAACAGCACTTCGGGCGTCAGCGCCATTGCTCTTGCTATGGCGACGCGCTGCTGCTGGCCGCCGGAGAGCTGATGGGGATAGTAATTCAGCTTGTCGCCAAGCCCTACCCGCCTCAGAAGCTCAATGCTTTTCTCGTCAATTCCGGCGTTGATTCCCTTTTTGTCCCGCTTATAATCCTCCCGGCTCTTCGCCTGAAGCCTTGGAGCAAGGGACACATTTTCAAGAGCGGTATACTGGGGGAAAAGGTTGAAATTCTGAAACACCAGACCGAAGTGCAGTCTGTTGCGGCGAATATCCGCATCAGAGAGCTTTTTTCCGGCGTTTGAATCAAAGATCGGCATTCCGTTAACGGATATCAGGCCGGAGTCAGGCATTTCCAGAAAGTTCAGGCAGCGCAGCAGAGTGGTCTTGCCGCCGCCTGAAGGGCCGATGACGGACATGGTCTCCCCTTTATCCATGGAGAAGCTGATGCCCTTGAGGACATCCAGCGTGCCGAAACTTTTATGCAGTTCTTTTACTTCAAGCAGAGCCATATCCTCACCTCACACCTTGAAATAGTCCAGCTTCTTCTCCACCCAGCCCAGAAGCAGGGTAAGGATGCCGCTGAACGCCAGATAAAACAGTCCCGTACAGAACAAAGGCCAGATGATACCCGAAGACTTGATGAAACTCTGCCCGTTCCACATGATCTCATACACGGCAATCACGCGGACAAGGGAAGTGTCCTTTACCAGCGTGATAACCTCGTTGCCCATGGGCGGGACAATGCGCTTGATAACCTGCATCAAGGTTACTTTGAAGAAGATCTGGCTGTCGGTCATGCCAAGAACCTGTCCGGCTTCTTTCTGTCCTCTGGGCACGCCTTCGATGCCGCCCCGGTATATCTCGGAGAAATAGCAGGCATAATTAATGATAAAGGCGACCATGGCCGCCGCAAAGCGGCCCGCGCTGCTGCCGCCCCACCAGTTGTTTCCCAGCAGAAGACCCGGGCCATAATATATGATAAGGAGCTGGAGCATAAGGGGCGTGCCGCGCACGACCCACACAATGAGCTTTACCAGATATTGCAGGAGCCGAAGGATATGATAAGCCCCAGCGGCAGAGCGCCCAAAAGAGTCAGGGCAAATATTTCAAGGGATTTCAAAAATCCCAGGCTCAGGGAGGACAAAACAGTCTGGAACATGGCAAACCTCTCTATGTATATCAGCGGCTTAAAGCAGAGGAGCTTTCGCCCCTCTGCCAAAGTAGCGTATTAAAAACGATTATTATTTATTTTGCAATAATAGATTCCTGCACGCCGTACTTTTCTGCGATCTCCAGAACGGTACCGTCGGCATATGCTTTGGCATAGAAATCGTTGAACTTCTCGGCAAGACCGCTGCCCTGCTTAAAGCCAACGCCGTATTCTTCCGTGGTGAGCTTTACGGTATAGGTCAGTTCGGGATAGCTGGTGCCTTCGCCGATCATGGCGCCCGCCATCAGCAGGTCGATGATGCATGCGTCAGAAGTACCGGCGGCCACTTCCATCAGCGCGTCTGCCTGCGTGAGAACGGCATTATAATCGTTTCCAAGCTCCTGAACGGCGTCCTCACCGGCAGAACCGGCTTCCACAGCAAACTTGAGTCCTGCAAGACTGGCCTCGTCCTGATACTGATCGGCAACCGCTGCGCTGACGACCACAACCTGAGCGTTATTGCAGTAAGGTGTGCTGCACTCCATGGAGTTGAGAACTTCATCGGTAAGGGTCATGCCGTTCCACACGGCATCGATATTGCCGGCATCCAGCTCAAGGAGTTTGTTGTCCCAGTCGATTTCGATAAACTCTACATCCTGGCCCAGATATTCCGCAAAGGCCCTTGCCATATCGGCGTCAAAGCCGATCCATTCGCCGCTGTCGTCTTTATAATCCATGGGGGCAAAATCGGTGATGCCGACCACAAAAGCCTCTTTCTTTCCGCAGGCGCAAAGGGCAAGTGCCATGGTCAGTACAAGCAGCAGACAGATAACTTTTTTCATCCTCATCTTTATTTCCTCCGAAAGGTTAATTTCTATTGCAGTAGCATAATAACACATTAGTGAAATAAAGCAACGGCTTTTTTTCGATTTCATTGTGCAAAAATTGCACAGCAAATATACATCCTGTTCATATTTGCCTATTTAATTCCTACTAAATTTATGGTAAATTAAATTTGTAGGAATTAGGGAAGAAAAAGGAGGTGTTCCTTTGAATGTGACCAGCAAGGGCCGTTACGCCCTGAGAGTGATGATCGATCTGGCCCAGCATCCCGAGGATGGATATATCTCTCTCAAAACCATCGCTGACCGGCAGGGCATTTCCATGAAATATCTTGAGATGATCGTTGGCAGTCTGAAACGGGCTGAGCTTGTGGACAGTACCCGGGGCAAAGACGGCGGCTATAAGCTGAACCGCAGCCCGAAAGACTACACCGTGGGCGACATTCTCCGCTGCATAGAGGACAATCTGGCCCCCGTCGCCTGCATCAAGGCCGGCAGCATCAACTGTGAAAACGCAGGCGGCTGCATGACTGTACCCATGTGGAAAGAACTGGACGACATTACCAACGCCTATCTGGACACTGTGAGCCTTGAAGATCTGCTGACGGGCGCAAAATGGCGCAAACAGGATTGACAAACCCCCACATTGTGATATAATTCCCACTGCTTTTATAGGAAATAACATAGAAAGGATAAATGTACTATGTTCGTATATGCTGACAACGCAGCCACCACCAGCGTAAGCAAGACCGCGCTGGATGCCATGCTGCCCTACCTTACCGAGAATTACGGCAACCCCTCCAGTCTTTATGCGTTTGCACAGAAGGCTACCGAGGCCGTGGCTCAGGCCAGAGCCACTGTTGCCGCCTGCCTGAACGCCGAACCCAGGGAGATTTACTTCACCTCCGGCGGCAGCGAGGCAGACAACCAGGCCATCATTTCTGCCGCCAAGGCCGGCGCCCGCAAGGGAAAAAAGCACCTGATTTCCACCAAGTTTGAGCACCATGCCGTGCTGCACACACTGAAGAAGCTGGAGAAAGAGGGCTACGAGGTTACGCTTCTGGACGTGCACGAGGACGGCGTTGTCCGCCTTGAGGATGTTGCCAACGCCATCCGCGAGGACACCGCTCTTGTGACCATCATGTTCGCCAATAACGAGATCGGCACCGTCCAGCCCATCGCCGAGATCGGCGCTCTCTGCCGGGAGAAGAGTATCCCCTTCCACACCGATGCCGTACAGGCTGCAGGCCACATGCCCATCGATGTCAAGGCCATGAACATCGACATGCTCAGTATCTCCGGTCACAAGTTCCACGCTCCCAAGGGTGTGGGCGTGCTGTACGCAAAGAAGAACATGCCCCTCTTCAATCTGATTGAGGGCGGCGCACAGGAGCGCGGCCGCCGCGGCGGCACTGAGAACGTGGCAGGTATTGTAGCTCTGGCAGCGGCACTGAAGGAGTCCGTTGACAACATGGAAGCCAACACCGCCAAAATCATCCCCATGCGCGACAAGCTCTTTGCCGAGCTGAGCAAGATCCCCCACAGCAAGATAAACGGCAGCCTTGAGCATCATGTCCCCGGCACCGTCAACATGTGCTTTGAGGGCATAGAGGGCGAGTCCCTGCTCCTGATGCTGGATATGAACGGCATCTGCGCCTCCTCCGGCAGCGCATGCACCTCCGGTTCCCTTGACCCCAGCCATGTTCTGCTGAGTCTGGGCCTGCCCCACGAGGTGGCTCACGGCTCCCTGCGTCTCTCCATCGGTGAGTACAACACCATGGAGCAGATCGATCACATCATCGAAGTGGTTCCCAAGGTCGTCGAATATCTCCGCAATATGTCCCCTGTCTGGGATGAGCTGGAGAAAGGCGAGAGAGCCCATCTTATATAAGTAAAAAATCTATACAAATTTTCTGTATCAGGAGGAAAATAACAATGGCACTTTACAGTGATAAGGTCATGGACCATTTTCAGAATCCCCGCAACGTGGGTAAGATAGACGATGCCGACGGCATCGGCGAGGTAGGCAACGCCAAGTGCGGCGACATCATGCGCATGTACATCAAGGTGGATGATGACGGTATCATCACCGACTGTAAGTTCAACACCTTTGGCTGCGGCAGCGCCATCGCCACCAGCTCCATGGCTACCGAGCTGATCAAGGGCAAACCCATTGGGGAAGCCCTTCAGTTGTCCAACAAGGCCGTGGTCGAAGCTCTGGACGGTCTGCCCGCCCACAAGATTCACTGCTCCGTTCTGGCTGAGGAAGCCGTCCGCGCCGCCGTCAAGGATTATTATGACAAGCACGGCATCGAGTATAATCCCGACGATTTCCAGATTCACGACTGCGAGCACTGCCACGATTAACGCAAGGCAGATATGAAAAAGGGGCCGTTGCAGAATGCAAAAGATTCTGCAACGGCCTTTTTTATGTTTTTTCTTATCTGCGCCGTCTGCGGCGGCGGCGGGAAGCTCTCACCATATCGACAATCACAAGAACCACAATCAGCAAAACCAGTATACCGATAACAAGGCCGATGGGGACACTGCTGATAATATTCTCGGTGGAAGCGTCATACTCCAGTGCCCGGGTAGTTTCATAGCCGCAGACACTGCACACTCCCTTTTCCTCGCCCGCTTCCTTTTTTGTTGCCGCACGGAGGGTAGTCCACTGGAAGCTGTGCTGCTCCTTATCGCCCTGCTCTCCGCATTCGCATTCATGCCAGTGATATTCGGCATTGCTCTTCCATTGGTCGCTGAACTGGTGTTCATGCTCCTCTTCCGCTTTGTTCTCCTCTGAAGCATCCGGGTCAGATGTTGGCTCAGCCGTTGCCGCCGCCTCCTGGGTTGAAGGAAGCGCAGGAGTCGCTTTTGCAGGGTCTGCATTTACATAGATATAAGCACCGTTGGAGGTCGCATTCCCGCCGGGGCCATGGAAAGTGGCTCTGATCTGCCAGCCGTTCATCTCCTGTGGAATATTATTTATTATTATCTTGCCTACGCCGTTGTCATTCACGCTGGCTCCGGGAAAACTCTCCCCTATTTTGGCGCAATCCACCGTCTTTGAGCCGTCCGGACTTACCAGGCTCCAGGTGCATGACTCTGCATAGATCGCCGTAGCCACAAAGGAGGCCCAGCCGTCCTCGTCCACAGTCTCCCCGCCGGGGTGCTTTATCACCGTGGGGCACCACAAAGCGGGAGTGATGCTGCGCACAAGCGTGACGGACTTGCCGGATTCGTCTCTGATCACGTCCACAGCGGAGTTATTCAGATAGGCCCGCACTTCTTCCGAGAACACATAGCCCTCGCCTGCGTCTATGCGTATCTCCAGCCGGTATTCCACATTTTCAAAACTGTCTGAGGCAGACTGCCCGGCCGGGTCATACCAGACCGTGCTGCCTACCGTGCAACCTTCTGTGCTGGTGGCAATGACCACATTATTGACGGACATCAGCACTACCGGACTGGGTTGGGCCGTAGCCAGTACTTTTTCTATCACATTATCTGCCGAAGCTGTCACGGGTGCAAAGCTCAGGATGCTCCAGCCAAGGCAGAGGGAAAGCAGCATTGGCAACATTTTCTTAAAGCTTCGCTTCATGGCGCATTTCTCCTCTCTATTGTTTGATATATTATATTACCCGGCTTTTTTTCGGTCAAGAAAAATGTCCATTTTCTGCAATTTTCATGGAAGTTGATTGCATTAATACCGTTTTGATACTATAATAATGCGTACTGAGCATAACAGGAGACTTTCCATGACTTGTTTTATTTTTGCCGCCGGAAGTTTTTTCGGGCTGATCGAGCGCCCCGCTCCCGGTGATCTGGTCATAGCCGCAGATGCGGGCTATAAAAATTGTATTGCCTCCGGTATCGTGCCGGATATCATCGTGGGCGACTTTGACTCCATGCCCGTGCCCGACGGCTCTGAGGTTGTGACGCTTCCGGTGGAAAAAGACGATACCGACAGCCTGCACGCCATGCGCATGGGGCTTGCGCGGGGCTATAGGAATTTTGTGCTCTATGGCGGCACCGGCGGCAGCCGGGCAGACCACACTCTCGCCAATATCCAAAGTCTGCTGTTTCTGGTATCCCATGGAGCCAGAGGGCGCATGTACGGTGAAGGGACGATCTGTCAGGTCATCCACAATGAAAGCCTTCGTTTCCCGGCTTCCTGCCGGGGCACCATCTCCATCTTCTGCATGGACGGGCAGGCAAAGGGTGTAACGCTCCGGGGTCTGAAATACCCGCTCCACGACTACACCGTCACCTCGGATTTTCCCATCGGAGTCAGCAACTCCTTTACCGGAGTTGAGGCAGAGGTACAGGTGAAAGACGGTACGCTTTTTATACTTTCAGACATCCAAGGTGATAAAATTGATCAAATATGACGCTGGAAAATGTGATATAGCCGTGATCGGCGCGGGACACGCCGGTATCGAAGCTGCCCTTGCCGCCGCGCGGCTGGGGCTTGACACGCTGTGCTTCACGGTAAATCTGGACAGTGTGGGCAACATGCCCTGCAACCCCGCCATCGGCGGCACTGGCAAAGGCCATCTGGTGCGTGAGCTGGACGCTCTGGGCGGCGAGATGGCAAAGGCCGCAGACAAGGCCTGCATACAGTACCGTATGCTGAACCGGGGCAAAGGCCCTGCCGTCCACTCTCTCCGGGCGCAGGCGGATCGGCGCCGCTATCAGGAGATCATGAAGCACACGCTGGAAAGGCAGGAGAATCTGCGCCTCAAGCAGGCGGAAGTGGTGGACATTGGCGTGGAAGAGGGACATGTGTGCTCTGTCACCACCCACACCGGTGCGGTTTTTTCCTGCAAAGCCGTTGTGATTGCTTCCGGCACCTATCTTGACGGGCGCACCATTGTGGGCGAGGTGCTGCGCTCCTCCGGCCCGGACGGGCTGGCTGCCGCCGTCCCCCTGGGCCAAAGATTGAGAGAGCTGGGGCTCTCCATGCGCCGCTTCAAGACCGGCACGCCCCCCAGAGTAAACGCCCGCACGGTGGATTTCTCCAAAATGGAGCTGCAGGAGGGCGACAGAGAGATTGAGCCCTTCTCCTTCTCCACAACCGATGCACCCAACAACAGCGCCGTGTGCTACCTGACTTATACCAACCAGCGCACCCACGATATCATCCGCGCAAATCTTGACCGCAGCCCCATATACTCCGGCGTGATCGAGGGCGTAGGCCCCCGGTATTGCCCCAGCATTGAGACCAAGGTCATGACCTTTGCGGACAAGCCCCGGCACCAGC
>CAZESU010000080.1:0-9402 GCA_964515275.1 uncultured Oscillospiraceae bacterium | reverse complement strand
GCTCCTTTGATGCCTTATGCATACGCAAAGGGGTAGCCTCAAAACTAAATTTTTTCAAACAAATTGGCCCAAAAAATTCTGGAGAATTGCTGAAATATGCAGTTCTCCAGAATTTTTATGGAACGATCGATTGTATTTTTATGGGAATCAAAGAGTTCTGATACTAAAACTTATGAAAACGGTTAAAAACCGTTTTATAGCGCGAAGCACGTTAAGTTTTTATGAGACGTAAATTGTGCCTACAGCACAATTTGAGTGTGCACAGCACGCGTGATTCTTGATTAAAATTATTAATCAAGAATCAGTATGAGACAGCCCCTTTCTATTCAACGCATCCGATAAATTCCACCTGTCCGCTGTGAATATCGTAGACTGCGCCCACAACGCGGAGACTCTGCGCTTCTTCGATGTTGTGTATCTGAAGACTGTGCTCGATGATGTCGATGCTGTGCCGAACATTCAGGCAGCAGGCTTTGTAATCGTCCTTTTCCTCGCCGATGGCGGTTTTGATCTCGTTGGTGATGAACTGGATGTAGCCCTCCGGGTCACTGTTGATGGCCGCGTCCACCGCACCACAGAAGGTGTGACCCATGACAACGATCAAAGGCGAACCCAGATGAGAGGCGGCATATTCAATGCTGCCCAGCTGATGGTCGTCAATCACGTTTCCAGCTACGCGGATGATGAAAAGCTCACCCAGACCAGCGGAAAAGATACTCTCCGGAATGACCCGGGAGTCGGAACAGGTGACAATGATGGCATAAGGAGCCTGCCCGTGCTGCGCGGTATAAAGCCGCAGACGAGAGGAGATGTCGCCGGGACAGGTCTCTGCGGAAAGATAGTTTTCGTTGCCTTTTTTCAGTTTTTCAAGAGCCTCCTCGGCAGTCATGAGCAAAGCAGTCATTTTCAAGTTCCCCCGTCACATGGCAAGCACTTCATTCCACTTTTCCTCGGCAACGGGGATACCGTTTACCATGTTCTCCTGTCTACGGCGCCAGTCGCCTTCGCCGGGGCAGCGCACTTCTGAGCCTTCGCGCTCAGGGGTGGAGGCCTTCACGTCGGCGGTGATGGTGTCAATGATGGCGTCGGTAATCTCCTCAGACTGGAATTTTCTCGGGTCAATGGCAATCATGATCTGGGTCAGACCTACCTCGGAGTCAAAGGTGCCGGCCTTGGAAACGGAATTGCCGTCGGTCAGAATGGTGCCGATCAGATCCAGCAGGATGGAAAGGCTGCTACCCTTCCAATAGCCGATGGGCAGCACCCGCTTTGTACGCTCGATGGCGGCAGGGTCAGTGGTGAGCTGGCCGTTTTCATCATAGCCGCCGGCCACAGGGAGCTGTTTTCCCGCGAGTCTGGTGCTCTCCAGCTTACCGTAGCTGAACTGGGACAGAGCGCAGTCCACCATGATGTGCTGCCCATTGGAGCGGGGCACGGCAAAGACGATGGGGTTGTTTCCCAGACGGCTGTCCTTAGCCCCCCAGGCGGGCATGATGGGCCAGGAGTTGGACCAGCAGATGCCGATGCAGCCCGCGTCCGCCGCCTGCCAGCCGTAGGTGCCGCCGCGCATCCAGTGGTTGTTGTTGCCCAATGCTACAACGCCCACACCGAAGTTTTTGGCAAGCTCCACCGCCCGCTCCATGGCACGGCGGGCATTCAGCGGTCCGAAGCCCCGGTGTCCGTCCCAACGCTCCATGGCGCCGAAGGAGGCCACACACTCCGCCTCTGCCGCCGGGTCAATCTCCCCGTTTTTCAGATATCTGACAACAGTGGGGAAACGATTCAGGCCGTGGGAATATACGCCGCAAAGGCTGTTCTGGGCAAATATCTCCGCCGCATTGTAGGCACGCTCGGGTGAAAAGCCGTATTTATTCAGCACACGCTCAAATTCTGCCAGCATGGTCTCGTAAGGTATGTTCATGGTCATATCTCCTTTGTTTTGTATTAACAATTTTTATCATTATACTGAAATTTCGACGGATGCGCAACTGTGTTTTGCGGCAGGGACTTGACAAATCAGGAAAAATGTGGTACACTTAAACAGAACTTAAAGCTGGGCAAATTTTGACCGGCTCTTTTATTAGAAAGCGCGTTCTGTTAAACAGAACTAAAACCAAAGAAAGTTGAGTGAGGAATTGAGAGCAAGGGACAGACCCGAAGAAGAGTATGGGCGCTGCTCAGCGCGAACGGAGATTCAATATTTCAGGAGGACAAACAAATGAAAAATTATATCTGCGCAATGGCCGGCATGATCGGCGGCCTTATTGCTAGTGTCTTTGGCGGCTGGTCAGCAGCTTTGACTACGCTGCTGGTCTTTATGGGCATTGACTATCTCAGCGGCCTTGTGGCGGCGGGGGTGTTCCATGTCTCGCCTAAGAGTGCAGACGGCACGCTGGAAAGCCGCGCCGGCTGGAAAGGACTGCTTCGTAAATGCATGACCCTGCTCGCGGTGCTCATCGGCGCAAGGCTGGATCTGCTGCTGGGTGTGGTCTACATACGCGATGCCCTGATCATTGCCTTTTGCGTCAACGAGCTTTTGAGTATTGTTGAGAATATGGGCCTTATGGGCGTGCCAATGCCGGACATTGTCACAGATGCCATAGAACTGCTCAGAGCAAAAAGTGAGGAGAAGTAAATCGGAGGAGAGAAAAAAACTCCCGCAGTCCGTGTGACTGCGGGAGTTCGTATATGGAGCGGATGATGGGAGTCGAACCCACCTTATCGGCTTGGGAAGCCGGAGTTCTACCGATAAACTACATCCGCAGGCAGTTGAAGTATAACACGCTGCCGGAAAAATTTCAATAGTAAATTGGCGCGAATGGCCCCGGAAAGAGCTGACCGACCCGCCGACCTTATTCCGCGTCCTTTTCAGCCCCGCTGTGTTATGCTTGCCCCGTCCTGTCCATGCACGCCGGGATATCGGGCAAATGGTGAGCTGCCGGGCGCCGGGCGGTGATCCGGCTGCCTGATATCCCTGCCGGCGCTTGACGTAATCGCTGTTGTGTCATAAAATAGACTAAAAAGATTTTTGCGCGGAAAGGAGTGTGCATATGGACAGACAGGATGTTCAGAAGAAGGGTCTGCGTCTGCTGAAAAAGGGACATATCGGTATGGTTCATCTGGTTTTCAGCCGTACCGGACTGCTGGTTTTGCTTTTGCTGCTGCAGGTTGCGCTGGTACTGACGGCCTTTATTCTGTGTGAGCAATATATGCCCCACCTGATTATTTTACAGGTTATTTTCGTAGCGGTGATGGTGCTGTATCTGATCAACAGCCGCCTTGACCCCTCAGCAAAGATAACCTGGCTCATATTTATCATGATTGCACCCATTTTCGGAACACTTTTTCTGCTTTACACCAGGATGGACGTGGGCCACCGGGCGCTGAGAGACCGGACGCGGGTGCTGGAAGAGAGTACAAGGGATGCCCTGACCCAAAATGATGAGGTCATGAAGGGCCTTGAAAAGATAAGTCCCGAGTCCGCCGCGCTGGACAGATACCTGAACCGTACCGGCTGCTTCCCGGTGTACGACAGGACGGAGGTAAAATATTTCCCCCTGGGTGAGGACAAATTTGAAGAGCTGCTCAGGCAGATGGAAGAGGCGGAACACTTTATCTTCCTCGAGTATTTCATCATTGAAGAGGGGGAGATGTGGGGTCGTGTACTTGAAATACTGGCCCGCAAGGCGAAAGCGGGCGTGGAAGTGCGTGTCATGTACGACGGCACCAACGAGTTCACCTCCCTGCCTTACAGCTACCCCGGCAAGCTGAAAGCGCTGGGCATCCGGTGCAAGGTCTTTGCGCCGCTGGCCCCCTTCGTGTCCACTCACTATAACTACCGTGACCACAGAAAGATTCTCATCATCGACGGGCACACCGCCTTTACCGGCGGCATCAACCTTTCAGACAGATACATCAACAAAGAACAGGTATACGGCCACTGGAAGGACACTGCCGTTATGCTGAAAGGGGAAGCTGTAAGGAGCTTCACCCTGATGTTTTTGCAGATGTGGAATATAGATGAAAAGGAACCGGAATTCACAAGCTATCTGAACTGCTCCGTCGAGCCTGTACAGGAGGCTCCCGGCTATGTAGTTCCTTACGGCGACAGCCCCATGGACGGTTACCGGGTAGGGGAAATGGTATATATCGACATCCTGAACCGGGCAGAAAAATATGTACACATCATGACGCCCTACCTGATTCTGGACGGAGAACTGGACACTGCCCTGCGCTTTGCGGCGGAGAGGGGAGTGGATGTGTCCATTATCCTGCCCGGCATTCCGGACAAAAAGGCTCCCTATGCCCTTGCCAAGACCCACTATGCCTCCCTTCTCAAGGCCGGCGTGAAGATATACGAATATACACCCGGCTTTGTCCACGCCAAGGTCTTTTCCAGCGACGACAAAAAGGCCGTGGTGGGCACCATCAATCTGGACTACCGCAGCCTGTACCACCACTTTGAGTGCGCGGCCTACATGGTGGATGTGCCCTGCATCCGGGATATCGAGGCAGATTTTGCTGCCACCGTTGAAAAATGCCGCAAAGTGACCTTAGAGGACGTAAAAAAATTGAAAACCGGCACAAAAATTCTGGGAATCCTGACAAAGGCCATTGCCAGTATCCTTTGATGATGCTATAAAATTGAAAAAAATGTCTGAGATTTCCGCAATAAAATATTATATTTCTACATATATGTGGATTATTTAACAAAAAGAATTGTGACGCATCCGAACCCTTCTGTAATTTAAAATAGTAACAAAACAGATTAAAATATATGAAAGGAAGGATCCTATGGCGAAATTCAACGAAGGCGTCTTCGAGGGCCAGGGCCGCGGCTATCGCGGCAAGGTGACGGTACAGGTCAGGTTGAGCTCTGAGCGCATTGAAGAGGTAAAGGTTACGGAACACAACGAGATCCGCGGCATCGGCTGGGGTCTGAACACCTCTCCGGTGGAGACCATTCCGGGCCTGATCGTGGAGTTTCAGTCTCTGAACATACCCGAGGTAGAGGGCGCAGAGCTGACCAGCAAGGCCATTCTGGACGGCGCAGCTGCGGCAATCAAAGCCTCCGGCGCGGGCAAAGAGCTTTTGGCTGAATTGAAGTCCGCCCCCGGCCCGGTACCTGACGAGGCGAAGGCGGAGGAGCGTACGGTTGACCTGCTCATCTGCGGGGCAGGCGCTGCGGGACTTTCAGCGGCAATCGAGGCAACGCGCAACGGCGCCAAAGTGCTGATCGTGGAAAAGCAGGGCATCACTGGCGGTTCCACAGCCAGAAGCGGCGGCAAGATTCTGGGCGCCGGCACCCGCTGGCAGAAGAAGCAGGGCATATACGACACGCCCGAGATGGTGTACGACTACCTAATGGAAGTGGGCGACAGACGGGGAGACTTTATGTCCGCAGTCAAGACCAGATATGTGGCGGAGCATCTGAACAGTACGCTGGACTGGCTCAGCTCCATAAAGTACAGCATCAAAGGCGACCCTGAGGATGTGCTTGCCCAGCCCTGGCATGAGTTGACAAAGCCCGGCCGGAATGAGGACGGCTCCCTGAAGCAGGGCAACTACACCGTGCAGGATGTGGAGCAAATCCATATGTCCCTGCAGCCCTGGCGTGTCCACAATTCCCCCGGCGGCGGCGGACAGACCAACGGCTATGGCGGCGAGATATCTGTTCCTCTGACCCTTTACTATGAAAACGACCTTGGCGGGGAAATTGTATATAACACTGCCCTGACCGAGCTGATCACCGACGAGAGCGGGGCCGTCACCGGCGCTGTGTGCAAGGGCGCAAACGGCGGAACGCTGACTGTCCATGCCAGAAAGGGTGTCATCATTGCCACCGGCGGCTATGCCCGCAACAGGGAGATGTGCTCCCGCTATCCCACCGCACATTATTTCAGCACCGCGCCCCACGGCAATGTGGGCGACGGCCTTGTGGCTGCCGAGAAGATAGGTGCCAGAAATTTTGTCCATCCCGGCGTGCAGGTGGTGTATACCAGCCTGACCTGCGGCATCGGCATCAACGACGAGTCCGGTCTGATTGTCAACGAGAAGGGCGACAGAGTTGTGAACGAGTGGACCTATCAGTACACCGTGGGCGACGCGCTGGCAGCCAGCGGCAGCAACTGCGGCTGGTACATAACCTCCGGCAAGGAGCCCTATCCCGGTGTAAAGCTGGGCTATAAAATGGCCGTGAACGGCAAGAGCAAAGACCCTGTGGCAAACAGCATCGAGGGTCTTGCCAAAAAGATCGGCTGCGATGCACAACGGCTGAAAAAGACCTTTGATCGGTACTGCGAGCTGGTGGAGAAGGGCGTGGACGAGGACTTCGGCAAGCCCGCAGAGTTCCTGCACCCCATCGAGGGCCCGAAATATGTGGCACTGCGTCTGCACCCCTGCATCACCGTCACCTTTGGCGGACTGGAGATTGACGTCAGCGCCAGAGTCCTCCGCCCGGACGGCAGCTTCATCCCCGGCCTTTACGCTGCCGGAGAGGTGGCAGGCACCGGCTTCTACGGCACGGAGTATCCCACCTGCGGTACCTCCATCTGCGGAGCCATGATGTTCGGCCGCGCCGCTGTAAGAACAGCGCTGGGGCTGGAAAAGCTTTGATAAAAAAATAAACCTTAAATTTCCAGGGACGGTCTGAATGACCGTCCCTGCTGCTTTAACCGGGTACTTTCTTTGGCAGTAAACGCATATATGTCTGTTGACCTGGATTTTAGCCTATGATAATATTCCAGTATAAAAATTCTCAAACGGAGGACAGAAAATGACACTGGATAAGCTGGCTGTCGGCAGCAGCGCGGTCATCAAGGCCGTAGGCGGAAGCGGTGCTCTCCGCTGCCGTCTGCTTGATATGGGCCTCATTCCCCATACACAGGTCACTCTGCAGAAGATCGCCCCCATGGGCGACCCTATTGAGATAAGAGTCAGGGGATATGAGCTCACACTGAGATTGGAAGACGCAAAGAAAATTGAGCTGGAGGAGGCGAGCGGGAGATGATATTTGCCCTTGCCGGAAACCAGAACTGCGGCAAAACCACCCTCTTCAACGCCCTCACCGGTTCCAACCAGCGAGTGGGTAATTTTCCGGGGGTCACGGTGGACCAGAAGATGGGCGAGATACGGGGCCAGAAAAACGTCTCCGTGGTAGACCTGCCCGGCATATACTCCCTGCGCCCCTACACCCAGGAGGAGATTGTCTCCCGGGATTTTATTCTGAACCGGAAGCCCGACGGGATCATCAACATCGTGGACGCCACCAATATCGAGCGAAACCTTTATCTGACATTGCAGATCCTTGAACTCCGAATACCAATGGTGCTGGCGCTGAACATGATGGACGAGGTGCACGCAAACGGCGGCACCGTGGACGTGCAGAAGCTGAGCGCCGCCCTGGGCATCCCCGTGGTGCCCATCACCGCCTCAAAGGGAGAGGGCGTATCGGAGCTCGTAGATCAGGCTATTGCCACTGCCAGGAAAAAGGCCGTGCCCAAGGTGACGGACTTCTGTGAGGATTCCTCTCCGGTGCACCGCTGTATCCACGCGGTGATCCATCTGATTCAGGACCATGCGGACAAGCTGGGCATTTCCTCCCGCTTCTGCACGGCCAAGCTCATCGAAGACGACCCCAATATGGCAGACCAGCTGGGATTGGACCAGAACGAGCGGGAGCTGATTGAACACTGCATTGTTGAGATGGAGAACGAGACCGGCCTTGATCGGAACGCCGCTCTTGCCGATATGCGCTACACCTTTATCGAAAAGGTGGTGGCGGCCTCGGTAGTGAAATGCCGTGAGAGCAGGGAGCATCTGCGCTCCATGCGGATTGACCGGGTGCTGACCGGCAAATACACCGCTCTGCCCGTGTTTTTCGCGGTGATGTTTCTGGTGTTTTATCTGACCTTTAACGTGATAGGCACCGGCCTTTCCGATCTGCTGAGCCTTGGCATTGACAAGCTCACCGTTATGGTGGACTGGGCTTTGGGTGAGTACGGCATCAACCCGGTGGTACATAGCCTCGTTATCGACGGAATTTTTGCCGGCGTGGGCAGCGTGCTGTCCTTCCTGCCTATCATCGTCACGCTGTTTTTCTTCCTGTCCATTCTGGAGGACACCGGCTACATGGCCCGTGTGGCCTTTGTCATGGATAAGCTTCTTAGAAAGATCGGCCTGTCCGGGCGGAGCTTTGTGCCCATGCTCATCGGTTTCGGCTGCTCCGTGCCTGCCATCATGGCAACCCGGACCGTCTCTTCCGACAGGGACAGGAAAATGACCATTCTGCTGACCCCGTATATGAGCTGCTCGGCGAAGATCCCCATTTACGCCGTGTTTGCCGCAGCCTTTTTCCCGGAGCACAGCGCCCTCGCCATGATCGCTTTGTACGTCACTGGTATTGTTGTGGGCATTCTTGTGGCCCTCATTCTGAAAAATACCGCTTTCCGAGGTCATCCCGTACCTTTCGTCATGGAGCTTCCCAATTACCGCATGCCCTCGGCAAAGAGCGTGGGGCTGCTGCTGTGGGAAAAAGCCAGAGACTTTCTGGAGCGGGCCTTCACCATCATCTTCATGGCTACCATCATCATCTGGTTCCTCCAGACCTTCGACAGCCGCCTGAACGTGGTGGCGGACAGTGCCGACAGTTTACTTGCCATCATCGGGCAGTGGATTGCACCGATCTTTGCACCTTTGGGCTTTGCCGACTGGCGCATAGTGACGGCGCTGATATCCGGCTTTACCGCAAAAGAGGCTGTGGTCTCCACTCTGGCTGTGCTGCTGAATACCAGCGTATCGGAGCTGACCGGCGCCCTCACCGGCCTGTTTACGCCGCTGTCCGCCGTCAGTTTTCTGGTGTTCACGCTGCTGTATACCCCCTGTGTGGCGGCTGTGGCTACCATCCGGCGGGAGCTTGATTCCAGAGTCAAAACCGTTGGCGTGGTGCTGATGCAATGCGGCGTGGCATGGCTTGTGGGCTTTATTGTATATCAGATCGGAGGTCTGTTATGAGTCTTGCGGGCGTACGGCAGGTATTGAGCCAGCTCAACGGAGAGTATGCAATGAATTATTCGGATAACTGGTTTCAATTTGTCGCTGAAATTCCAATATAAATCCTGAAAGATTTACAGTACCGAAGCCATCCGGCTTCGGTATTTTTCTGCTTTCATGCCGAAAAATTCCCTTTTCGTGCATGATTGCTGGAAAAACGCCATTGACACGAAAGGAATCCTTGTCTGCGGCAAAGTATGAACAGAGGGGGAGCAGCATGCGGAAACCGAAAAGTATTATTCAAAGTTTGTTCACAGAATATTGGCCGAAACTATACAAGGCTCTGTTATGCTGATGCTGCAAAGGGGCCTTGAGCGTGAAAAAGAAATTGCTCAATCTTCTGCCTATTTT
>CAZESU010000079.1:0-9556 GCA_964515275.1 uncultured Oscillospiraceae bacterium | reverse complement strand
TCGGCACCTCTTTCAACAAAGCGTGCCGATTTGGCTGTCAGAGTTAAAGATATTGCCGAAACGGCAAGGAAAATGATAACTGCCCGCAAAGTTTGTTCGACAGATTTGGCGCAGCGGCTGGGGCGTATCGTCCGACAGGGCAACCAAAACTCGGAGGTAGATATTTACCGCTATGTGACGGAGAACACCTTTGACGCCTACCTCTACCAGCTTGTAGAGAACAAGCAGAAGTTTATCGCGCAGATCATGACGAGCAAAAGCCCCGTCCGCGTGGCGGACGATATTGACGAAACGGCGCTGTCTTATTCCGAAATCAAGGCGCTGGCCACCGGCAATCCGCTTATCATTGAAAAGTGCAATCTGGATATGGAAGTGGCGAAGCTCAATGTGCTGAAAGCCAGCCATTTGAGCCAGAAGTACGCGCTGGAGGAAATGGTGCTGCGGAAGTACCCGCAAATGATCCAAGATCTAAAGCAGCGTATTTTCTGCTATGAGCAGGATACAAAGCTGGCAGAGCTGCACCCCAAGCCTACGGAGGGCTTTGTAGGGCTGACACTCATGGGAAAAGAAATCGCGGACAAGGAGGCCGCAGGTAAAGCCATCATTGATGTCTGCACTACCATGACAGGCTCCGGGACTGCCGAAATGATCGGTGAGTACCGGGGCTTTTTCATTTCCATCGCCTATGACGGCACAAAGAACGAGTACCAAATGCACCTAAAGGGCGCGATGACACACACGGTGGTGCTGGGCGCGGATGTGTACGGCAACATTACCCGCATGGACAATGTGATCGACGGCATCGCCGGGAAACTGAAAACGGCCAGCGCAGAGCTGACCGAAACGCAGGTACAGATGGAAAATGCCCGCGAGGAAATGAAAGCGCCCTTTTCCAAGGAGGACGAGCTGAAAGGAAAAGAGGCGCGGCTGAAGGAGCTGAACATCCTACTGAACATGGATCAGAAAGACCGCTCTCTGATCGACGACACCCCGGAGGAAGATACCCCGGACAGGCCAAGGACGCGCGGAATCGAGCGGTAGGCAAGCAGGTCAATATTTACGCAGGAAGCCGATTATCTGCATGATTTGAATTAAACTATATGCAGATAATCGACTTCTTTCTCTTGATAATCTGCATATTATCTGATAAAATAATGTGCAGATTGGAGGAGATCGTATGAGGAGATTTGATTATTCTTTTCTGAATAACGGGCTTCTGCCCGCAAACCTTGTTAATCTAACATCGAGCATTGCATCCTTAAAGATGATGGCGGGCGTCCGCAAAGAGGGCTACGCACAGATATTTACGGAGCTGGAAGCCGTTGCCAAAATACAGTCTATTAAAAGCTCCAACGCAATTGAGGGCATTGTTACGAGTGATGAGCGTATTGCTGCCATTGTCAATCAGAACAGCGCACCTCTAAATCACAATGAAGCCGAGATCGCAGGATACAGGGACGCTCTGAATGTAATCCACACCGACCACGCTCACTTGGATTTCCGGCAGCGTGATATTTTACGGCTGCATGAAATGCTGATGGCTATTGCCGGGTATGAGTACGGCGGACAATACAAAACGGATGATAATGTTATTCTGGAAGTGGACGCTGACGGAAATCGTCGGGTGCGCTTTCGCCCGACCCCGGCAGCCGAAACAGCGGAGGCAATGGAGCAGTTGGAGCTTGCCTATATGGATGCCCGTGATGACGCCAACATCAATCAGCTCCTGCTGATCCCCTGCGTCATTCTGGACTTTCTCTGCATTCATCCCTTCCGGGACGGAAACGGAAGAATGTCGAGGCTATTATCTCTGCTGCTGCTTTATAAAAACGGATATGACGCCGGGAAATACGTTTCCTTTGAGGAACAGATCAACAAGTATAAGGCGTTTTATTATGAAGCGCTGAGGCAGTCCTCGGACGGTTGGGCTGAAAATCAAAACACCTATTTCCCCTTCATTGAAAACTTCCTCTCTACGCTTTATATGTGCTACAAGGAACTGGACAAGCGTTTTGCCGTCGTGCACGGGAAGAAGATCACCAAGAAAGCCCGGATCGAAGCGACTGTTCTCAATAGCCTTACGCCGCTTTCCAAGGCTGAAATCTGCCAAATCCTCCCGGATGTGAGCCCCACAACGGTGGAAGCCGTGCTGGGCGCTATGGTAAGGGACGGCTCGATCAAGCGGATCGGCTCGGCGAGGGCATCAAGGTATATAAAGGCGTAACCCTTATATTCGCAAATAATAAGGAGATCGGATGATGAATTTCTTATTTGCAGCTAAATATCGATACTATTATGATGCAGATTCTGCAGCTATCATAGACAATCTTAATCACAACATTCCTCGTAAGATTACAAAATGTGAGCATGGAATGACGTGCATTTTCAAAGACATGATAGAGACAGAACCGTGTTGTTATTGGAATAGACTAGTATTTGATGAGGTTGAAACGGGACTTCAAAAGCTTCTTTCTGATAATCCGAGCGTTACAGTAGAAGATGATCAATTTGAGCTGTTTATTGCAGGGTATAATGCATATGTACAGGTGACGAAGGTTATTCAAGATTTATCACCATTAAACGACAGCCCTGCAATAAAAAACCGCCAGTATCGTATTCCAACCTATATTTCGATTGTAGAAGGATGCCTCACAAACCTGTTTCATTTCATTACACTACTTCTCAACCAAGCATCCGAGAAGGACTATGCATCAACATATAAACTAAAACCATTATGTGAAATCCTTGAAAAAAACGGTTTCAAGTCACTTACTGAGCATGTGGACATAAATGTACGCAATGCAATAAACCATGGGGGTATCGTCTTTAAAGAAGATGGACAGTTGATAGACTTCCGCTATACTGAAAGAAACAGAAGCATTGTCCGTACTCTTAATGTCTATGAGTTTGATCAGCTAATCAATGACGTTTACGATACAGCAAGTGCATTAGTGTTAGGGGTATCAGTAATCCTTAACAACAACTGGAATATTGTTCACGTTGATAAGTCTAAAAAGAGTTTTCCAGCGTTCAGTCTGCTTGAAATGGAACTCAGCATTCCTCAAGTTCGGTGCAGATATATAAGTGAGGCTCCTAATGGTACTCAGCTCAATGCTGAATTCTGGGTGCAAAATACAGATAGAACGTACATAATGCAAACCGCAATAGAATTAGCCATTCTGATATATTCCCAATATAATGATTATGAGAAATACTATATCTCCTTTAGTAATGAGCGATTAGCAACGAGCTGGTTACGCTTCACCAACCAAGAAGTGAACGATATGGTAAATAACAAGCGCGAATTATCAGTCGTACTTAGCGATGCCATTCAGAAAAAAGAAGTTTTAGTATTCAATCCTTCGACTGTTGAAGTAGATCTACAAGAAATAAAGTATTTCCGTTTTCCCAATTATCAGTGTTCAGATTACAAGATCAATCAGATTGAGGACGCAAGCCTTGATGATAGGAAAAGGCTAAAGTGTAGATTGTACATTGGCGATACAACAGAAAAAACGGAGATTCTCGAGATTATTCGAAAAAGCATTGAAGGGTTAAAGACAGTAAAAAATGTTGACTCCCCAACTATTCACCGCAAAAATGGAACAATGGAGGCAGATGCTTTATACATTAATGTCTATCGACATGATGCAAGGAAAAACAAAGAGCTGTTACCCAGCAACGAGAATTTCGTTTGCTTTGTGGATTATAATGCCTCTGGAAAAACTACCTTAGTGAACGGCGGATTACCCCGTAAAATCTGGAGTCAATTCCATCATGAAAAGGTTGGGCAAATTGACATTGCCTGGCGTGAGGGAAAATACACCATCAGATCTGTTAGAAAAATAGGCGCTAATGAATTATGTCCATGTGGAAGTGGACTAAAGTTTAAGAAGTGTTGTCGGGGCAAGGGCATTTACGATTAGAATACTTCATTTTATTACTGCAAACTGTTATCGCATAATAGATTAAGCCGATTGGTTTTTAAGGAAATCAATCGGCTTTTTACATATCTGAACATATTTCATAGTCACTCCTTTACATAGTCGGCCTTCCACCAAGGCAAATCCATGACTATGGAAAGGGGGTTATTTATCTATGGCATATATCCCACCCGAAGAAGTGTCCAAGGCCAAGCAGATGGACTTATACACCTACCTCAAAACCTATGAGCCGCAGGAGCTGGTGCATTTCGGAGGCAACACCTACTGTACCCGTGAGCATGACAGCCTCAAAATCTCCAACGGCAAATGGTACTGGTTTTCCCGTGGCGTCGGCGGGCGCTCTGCCCTGGACTATCTCATAAAAGTCAAAGGCATCCCGTTTATGGAGGCCGTGAAGGTCATTGTTGGCCGTGGCGCGATCCCTCCACCCGCGGCTCCTTGTACGCCAAAGGAAAACAAAGTGAAGTCTTTGTGCCTCCCGGAAGCCAGCCGCTGTGCGACCCATGCGGTGAACTATCTGGCCGGGCGCGGTATCGACAGTGCTCTGCTGGACTTCTGTTTCTCCACCGGGCGGCTCTATGAGAGCCAGGAGTATCACAATGTCGTGTTCGTCGGGCAGGACAAATACGGCAAGCCCCGCTATGCCAACCTGCGAGGCATCGGCACAGACTTCAAGGGCGAGGCCAGCGGCAGCGACAAACGCTTTTCCTTCAGCATCCCCGCAACGGAGGACAGTGACACCCTGCACCTCTTTGAGAGCGCCATCGACCTGTTATCCTATGCCACGCTCCGCAAGCAGGAGGGCATGGACTGGAAGACCGATCACATGGTATCGCTGGCTGGGGTCTACCGCCCACGGACAGAGCTGCGGGAAAGCTCCATGCCGATGGCGCTGACGCAGTACCTCAAAGATCATCCCGGCATCAAGAAAATCGTTCTCCGTCTGGATAATGATTACGCCGGACGCATGGCGGCAAAGGCATTGACAGTTATGCTGTCCGATCAATACGATGTTGCCTACAAGCCCCCGCCGCAGGGCAAGGATTACAACGATTTCCTCTGTATGCGGCTGGGAAAGCCGATCACAAAAACAGCAGAAAGGTGCGCGGCGCGGTGAGTGCCGTGTTTTCTTTTCGGCTGGCATCTGGCCATGTTCGCCCTGCGGGAGAACGATCTGCATTATACCCGCAAGCATCGCCGTTTGGGGACAAACGGCAGCATGACAGGGGTGAGCCCCTGTAACCCCTATTACAAGAAAGGAACTGCTTATGAATTGTTTTCTTTGGTTTATGATCGGCCTCTTGGCGGGCGGATTCATTGGTGTTGGGACAATGTGTATTGTCCAGGCGAGCCGTTTTGAAGAGTATGATGAGTTGTTCAATGAAGACTATGAGGATGCCGATTGGGAGGAACTGTATGATTAAGCGAAATGTCGAGATCAAAGTCCGGCTCA
This sequence comes from uncultured Oscillospiraceae bacterium, assembly GCA_964515275.1. Classification (GTDB taxonomy): domain Bacteria; phylum Bacillota; class Clostridia; order Oscillospirales; family Oscillospiraceae; genus Limivicinus. The sequence continues at coordinate 4,159 of CAZESU010000079.1, read as the reverse complement.
GCCGCAAGGAAGCCGAGACGCTGAATAAGCGCGTCAAGAAAACCGGCATTTCCCGTGAGGCGTATATCCGCCATCTGATCGAGGGCAACGTTCCCCGTGAAGCACCGCCCCCGGACTATTACGCCATGATGAGAGAGATCTACGCCATTGGGAAAAACCTCAATCAGATCGCGCAGAAAGCCCATGTGCTGAACGTCATGGATGCCCAACGATACGACGAGGAAGTGCGGAAGCTGGAGGCTGCCATCCGTAAGATCACGGGTGCCGTGGTGCTGCCCGCGCCAATGGAGAAGTAATGGCGACGACCTCCCTCTGGCGCATCGATGGCTGGCTGGGTCATGTGGTCGTGTATATTGAAAACCCGGACAAGACCGAAAATCCCGCCTTCTATGAAAAGCCGGGTATGACCGATGAGCAGGCGCAGAGCCTCGCGGATGTGATCGAGTACGCCGTGAACAGCAACAAGACCGAACGGAAACCACGCGAGGATACCGAAGTCCTGCAACGCTTTGTGTCCGGCGTCAACTGTTACCCAGGCACGGCACGGGAAGAAATGCTGGCGGTCAAGCGCCGCTATGGGAAAGAGAGCTGTACGGTGGCCTACCATGGCTATCAATCCTTTGCTCCCGGCGAGGCCACCCCGGAAATCGCGCATGAGATCGGCGTCAAGCTGGCGCAGCGCCTCTGGGGAGATCGGTATCAGGTGCTTGTTGCTACGCACCTCGACCATGAAAACCACCTGCACAACCACTTCGTTATCAACACCGTTTCCTTTGTGGATGGGATCAAGTTCCACCGCACCGCCGAGGACTACCGGGCTATGCGAGAGGCGTCTGATGCGCTTTGCCGGGAATACGGGCTGTCCGTGATCGAGAAACCACAGCGCGGAAAGGCTCAGCATTACGGGGAGTGGCGCGCCGAAAATGAGGGGTGCCCCACATGGAAATCCGCCATCAAGGATGATATTGACGAGGCCATTCGCCAATCCATGACGGAGCGGCAGTTTTGGGTGTATCTCCAGAGCCACGGGTATCAGTACAAGATCGGCAAGGACATATCTGCGCGACCGCCAGGGAAAGGACGCTTCGTGCGCCTCGCCCGTAACTTGGGCGACGAGTACACGCTTGAGCGCATCCGGGAGCGCATTGTATCCCATTCACGGGGGACGGTGCTGCCGGAAGTCGAGCGCAAAGCGCAGCGGACAGAATACCGCCGAGATCTCAGCCAGGTGAAAAAGGCTACCGGCTTTCGCGCTCTGTATTACCACTATTGCTATCTGCTGGACTTTTTTCCCCAGAAGAAACCAAGCTATCCCCGCACCCGCGTCCATCATCTTCTCCGGGAGGATTTGATGAAAATGGACGCCATATCCGAAGAAGCAAAGCTGCTTGCCCGGTGCCAGATCGACACCACCGAGCAGCTTTCTTCATATCATTCCGATTTGGAGGCGCAGATCGAAACCGTGACCGCCAAGCGCACAGCCCGATACAAGAGCCAGCGCACCGTGGCCGTGAAAAATGACCCGGAAAGGCTGGCGGCTGTCAAGGCGGAGGCGTCTGCGCTCTCCAAGGAACTGAAGCGGCTCAGAAAGGAGGTGCGCTTATGTGAGGATATAGCCACGCGCTCCGGCGCGATCATGGAAAAGGTCATCAAGGCCGAAGAATTTGAACAGGAAAAGGAGGAAACACGCGATGAACAGCTCAGGCGACGCGGCGGAACAAGTCGTTAGATTAAGTCTGGAGGGTACGGAGGTTGCCCTGCGGCTGACCGGCTCCGCAGCAAAGAATATCGCCGCCGCGCTCTATACCATTCTGAAGAACAGGGACAAAACCAAGACCGCAGGGCGGCAGCGGCTGACTGCCATGCTGAAATCCGGGAAAGAGCTGAAAGTCTTTACACTCCCGGAGGAACATCTGAAGCAGTTTACCATCGAGGCTAAACGCTATGGCGTGGTCTACTGCGCCCTGCGAGGGAAAGAGCCGTCTGCGGACGGGCTGGTGGACATCATGGTGCGCGCCGAGGACGCATCCAAGATCAATCGGATCGTGGAACGCTTCAAGCTGGCTACCGTCGATGCTGCGTCCATCAAGCATGAGATCGAACAGTCCCGCGCCGAGAAAGCAGAGGCACCGGCAGCGCCAGAGCAGGATATGCCCGACAAAGCCGAGGAGGATCGTCTGTTGGACGATCTCATGGGCGCACCCACCAAAAAGGAGGAACACGAAAGTCCAAACCCCTCTGTGGCCCGGACGGAAAAATCCCCTCTGTCCGCGCCTACCTCAAAGACGCCATCCAAAGCCGCCGAGGGTACTGCTAAAAGGCCGGAGGATCGTCCCTCTGTCCGTGAGGATTTGAGAGAGATCAGGGAGGCCCGAAAGCAGAAGGAGGCGGAGTCTCCCGTGGCAGCCGAGCCGGAGCACAGCCCAAAGGCCGAGGCGCCCAAGCCGGTGCAGCACCACCAGCCACCCAGGAAGAAACCCAAGAAAACGAAAGCGAGGTAATTTGCTATGAGCAATTTTGATGATCTGTTTGAAGCTAAACCCCAGCAGGAGCAGGAGGATCGTCCCTTTGACAAGGAGGCGTGGGCAGAGAAAAAGCACTCGGAGTCAGCACCAAGACAGGATATAAGCTGATCCGGGAGAACAAAATCGAATGTATTAAGATAGGCCGTTCCTATCGGATACCGAAGGCCCACCTCTTATCCTATATGCGTGTATTTTTGAAACCTGGTGTAAATGAATAAATCGCAGATTGGACTTCTACTGTTAGTAAGATTAGAATAATGGTGCCAACAGCAGAAGTCCAATCGTTCTACAAGAAGGAGGATACACATGGTAGCAGGACATCTGCAAGAAAAAATGGACTATTCTACATAGTTTTGACCTATCCCGACGCAGCCGGGAAACGAAAGAACAAATGGATTTCTACCAAGCTCCCGGTAAAAGGGAATAAGAAAAAGGCAGAGAAAATGCTAATGGAGACACGGAAGACTTTCGTTCCAGCGGAGAAACCTCTTGATAACGCGAAATTAAGTTTTCCGACTATATGCTCCAATGGCTGGAGATCGTCAAGCCGACGATTGCAACCACGACTTATGCGTCCTATTCCTTTATCGTCAAAAGCGTTGTCGTTCCCTATTTCAAGAAAGCAGGTACTACGCTTTGCGGCCTGAAGGCAATTGACATTCAAACCTTTTATCTGGAGGAACTCAAACGAGTATCTCCAAGCACGGTTATTCATTATCACACCCTGCTGCATAGGGCGCTCAAATATGCGGTGAAGATTGAATTGATCGAAGTCAATCCTGCCGACAAAGTTGACCGCCCGAAAGCGAATCGGTTTGTTGGCAGCCTTTACGACAGCGATGAAGTACAGAAATTGTTTAAAGTTGCAAAAGGAAGCAAGCTCGAAATTCCTATCTTCCTTGGCGCGTTCTATGGTCTGCGAAGAAGTGAAGCGATTGGATTAAAGTGGGATGCCATCGACTTTCAAAATGACACGATCACCATCCGTCACACGGTCACATCCTGTTGTATAGATGGGAAAAAGATTCAAGAAGCGCGTGACACGACCAAGACAAAATCCAGCATGAGGACGTTGCCTTTGGTGCCGGTTTTTAAGGAATTGCTTTTGGAGAAGAAAGACCAACAGACCGAATATAAACGGGTTTGCGGCAAGAGCTATGATAAGAGGTATCTGGACTACATCTGCGTAGATGAGATGGGAACTCTAATCTCTCCCAATTACCTTACAGACTCATTCCCCAAGCTGCTTGAAAAGAATGGGCTGCGGAGAATACGGTATCACGACCTCCGACATAGCTGTGCCTCCCTGCTGCTTGCCAACGGTGTACCAATGAAGCAAATCCAAGAGTGGCTTGGTCACAGCGACTTCTCTACCACAGCGAATGTCTATGCACACTTGGACTACAATTCAAAGTTGTCATCCGCAGACGCTATGGTAAACGGTTTGCAGGGCGCGCTCAGCATGATCTCCTAAAGAGGGGAGTTCGAATTGACGAAAAACGATCCCACTTCTCTCCTAAAAAATGCCTGTTTTGGAGAGAACTTTGAAACAAAAACCAGGTCGGATCATGAAAATAAAAAGGTTCTATAATAAATGTTGGGGTAGCGAAGCCGAAAGGCAGAGCTACACCCAA
>CAZESU010000078.1:2222-9679 GCA_964515275.1 uncultured Oscillospiraceae bacterium | reverse complement strand
ATAAAAGCACGGTTTCTTTGATAGAAGCCGTGCTTTTATCTATATGTCGGGAAACCGCTGATTTTCAAGGCTTTTCGCAGCAACTCATGCCGTTAAAATATGAAACTCGTATTCCGGGCCAATAATCATCTCGCCGGCAATCCCCAGCTCCTGCATGTAGGCCACAGCGCATTTTGCCACGTTGCGTGGATATTGTTCAAAAGGTCGGTTGACCGGATAGTCGATAACCATCACATCGCCGATCATGGCCAGCGTGGGCACTTAAACAAAGGGATCTCCCACGGAGGTTATAATATTCGGGAGGAAAACCATGTCGCTGTTTTCCACCATGGCATAGCCATAGTTGGAAGCGTCAAAACCAATACCGCTTTGCAGGGTATCTTCGGTGAAGCCGGCAACCGGGATAGAAAGATGCCGCAAACGTCCACGAAGATCGATCCTTTTGAAATCTACAAACTGGAGTCCCTGCTCTTGTATGAAGGCCTGAATTTGCTGAACTTCCTGAAACATATGCTGCCTCCTGCATAAGTTAATATATCTTTTTCACGAAAAGGGAAAGAATAAGCTCTGGCAAAAGCCTCCGAATGGCAGCACCGAAAAAATCGCCGCAAACGGGCGCAATTTGTGCCTGCTTTGCCTGCACGGATGCACCACAGTAAAAAATTTGTAGGGAACACTGTCCTGAAGCTATAATAAAGGAAAGTCCCTGTCAAAAGGAAGCCAAAGGACTCGCCCTGGGGGGACATCGTTCGGCCCTTGTCGTCGGCAGGACTACCGGCCTCAGGCTTCAGCCGCCCTGTCCAGCGCTCGGTTTCTAAAGTATATACCGATTCCAAAGGAGACCATGGCCGTGTTCAGCACATAAAAGAACATCACATACCATTTCACAGTCTCATACCAAGGCTGGGGCGCGTTTTGAATGCACAGCAGGATCTTGCCGACGATCCCAAATAGATAACCGATCCAGATAAACCAGTAAAAAAGGACGCTTGAACCTTTTGCGGTTCTGGCCTTCCATGCCTTGACAATGTTCAAAGGCCAGGAAATGCCGAAGCAAATGACCATCAGCATTTCCATAATACTTGCAGTGGTTGCCATATAATCCTCCATTCGATATGGTCATTTTCCGTCTCCCCGGGGCGCTTCGCACATGGACCCGGTCTCCGCCAGACGCTGATGAAAGGAGAAACACTCGCCAAGAATGTGGGGTGTCTGCGCGTTTGCCGACAGGCGGCAGGCTTTCTCAAAATATGCGGTCAGCTGGGGCCTGTAATCCGGATGGGCACAGTTGGCAATGATCAGGCGGGCACGTTCCTTGGGGGCTTTGCCCCGCAGGTCCGCAAGCCCCTGCTCCGTCACAATCACATCCACGTCATGCTCCGTGTGATCAGCATGGGTGACCATAGGCACAATGCTTGAGATCCTGCCTCCCTTTGCGGTGGAATTGGTCATAAAAATGGTGAGGGACGCATTGCGGGCATAGTCCCCGGAACCGCCGATCCCATTATAAATGTCCGTGCCGCTCATATGGGAGGAATTGATATTCCCGTATATATCGGCCTCGATCGCGGTGTTCATGGAGATCACGCCCAAACGCCGGATGACCTCCGGGCTGTTCGAGATCTCCGAATCCCGCAAAACGACCTTGTCCCTGTAACGGTCAAGATGCTCCAGAAAATGATGCAGCCCGCCTTCAGACAGGCTTAGCGACGTGCCGGAGGCCATCACCGCCTTGCCGCAGTCTATCAGCTCAATCACACCGTCCTGTATGACCTCAGAATAAAAGCTCAGGCCGGTAAAGGCCGAATTCTTCAGCCCCAAAAGCACCGCGTTGGCCACCGAGCCGACCCCGGACTGCAAGGGCACCTTATCCGCCGACAGGCGGCCTGCCGCCGTTTCATGCTCCAGAAATTTCACAATGTACCCGGCGATCCGGGCGCTGTTTTCATCAGCGGCCGCAAGGGGACGCGGCTTTTCCTCCACGCCGGAAACCACGATCGCCGCGATCTTTTCCAAAGGACACTTAACATAGCTCCTGCCGATCCGCTGTCCCGGAGAGCTAAGGGGAATCGGCGCACGCAGCGGCGGATCCGCCATGTCATAAACGTCATGGAGGCCCTCAAGCGCTGCCGGCAGGGTCAGATTGATCTCCACGATCACTTTTTTTGCCAGATCAATATAGGTCTGGGTGCAGCCCAGAGCCGTGGTGGGCACGATGCCCCCCTCCTCGGTTATGGCGGCAGCCTCCACAATAGCAAGGTCGATCTCCCCGTAAAAGCCATACCGGGCGTTTTGCGCCGTCATACCCAGATGCTGATCCGCATAGGCGATCTCTGTACCGCCGGTCTTCCCATTTATCGCGTCTCTCAGCGATTTGCTGGTGATATAAGGATACCGGCGGGAAATAATGCCCAGGGTACTCCAAACCGAGTCGATCTCCTGGCCGGTGGAAGCGCCCGTCAGGAGTGTGACGCTGACCTTCCGTCCGGCCCTGACCTGTTCCGCCAGCGCCAGAGGCACGGCCTTGGGGTTGCCCGCCGGCGTAAAGCCGCTGACTGCCACCGTCATACCGTCCTTAATAAGCCCTGCGGCAGTGTCTGCGGAGACTATCCTGTTTTCCAGCCCCTGGCAGCGGATTCTCTCCATCAGGTTCTTCATAGCTCTACCTTATATTTTGCGGCAAGTTCTTCCGATATCAGCTCCTTGCCATCGGCCAGAGCCTTTCTGTTAAGCTCCTCGGTGCCCTTCGGAATGTGCCGCCGGACTGCTTCTTGCAATACTACCTCGTCAAAAAGCCCAAGCAGGGCGTTAATGGCGCCCACAGCCACAATATTAGCCGTCATAACTTTGCCCACTCTGGTTCTTGCCGTGCTGATTATGGGCAAGGAAACTACCTTTGCCGTTTCCGGACACTTTTCGGGATTCAGCTCATCGTCAATCAGGATGACCGCGCCCGCCGCCGTGTCGAAGGCAAATTTGTCCAGAGCGCTTTGGGTAAGCGCCAGAAGAAAGTTGGGATGCATTACCTTGGTAAAATAGATCTCAGAGTCGCTGATGACGGTTTCCGCTTTGCTGGAACCGCCTCTGGCCTCCGGGCCGTAGGACTGGGACTGTACGGTAACCTTACCCGCTATGACGGCGGCTTCGGCCATGATAACGCTGGCCAGAACCACGCCTTGCCCACCGGAGCCGGAAAAACGCATTTCATATCTGCATGCCATTTTCTATCCCCCTCTTATTTCTTCTCCTGCTCTTGGCAGCGTTTGATCAGTTTTTCATATTCGGCCGTATATTCCGGATGTTCGGCATGGGCAATGATACCAATGAGTTTTTTGCCTTTTCTCTGTACATCGCTTATCGCGAAATATTTTGCTGCGGGAATCAGATTATCCTTTTGCCATTTCAGCATTTCGGCTCCATCGCCTTTTTTATTCTTTCTGCCGTAATAGGTGGGGCAAACGGAATAGACATCGATAAGAGAAAAGCCTTCATGCAGGATCCCCTGCTTGATCAGGTCAATTGTCTCCCTGCAATGGTAGGCGGAGCCGCGAGCCACAAAGGAAGCGCCGGCACCGGCCGCAAGCATTGCGATATCAAAGGGACGATCCAGATTGCCATAGGGGGCTGTTGTGCCCTTGTCGCCTGTGGGCGTGGTGGGCGAATACTGCCCGCCGGTCATGCCGTAGATATTGTTATTGAAGGTGATAACCGTCATACCCATGTTGCGGCGAGCCGCATGGATCAGGTGATTGCCGCCGATGGCGGAACAGTCCCCATCTCCGGTGAGGACTATGACTTCCAGCTCGGGATTGGCAAACTTGATTCCCGTGGCAAAGGCAATGGCGCGGCCATGCGTGGTATGGATAGAGTTAAAATCCAGATATCCAGCGGCACGAGCCGAGCAGCCAATGCCGGAGACAACAACGACCTTCTCCCGGTTCAGCTGCACTTCAGGATCATTGATCAGTTCATCAAGCGCGACAGCAACATCCCGCATGATCGTACCGTTTCCGCAGCCGGGGCACCAAATATGCGGCAGATGGTCTACCCGCATGTATTCATGAACCAGTTCACTTGGCATGTTTCTTTCCCCCTATCGTAGAAAGCTTTTCCAAAATTTCGTCCGGCGTGATCACGGTACCGTTTATTTTTCCTAAGAACTCTACCGGGACCTCCCGGCCCACAACGCGCTGAACCTCCAGCAGCATCTGGCCGTAATTGTGTTCCACCATAAGAATATTTTTCAGATGGGGAAGATGTGCCTGCAGCTCCTTATCTGGGAACGGCCATACTGTGATCGGACGGAACATGCCGACCTTCCTGCCCTTCCGGCGCGCCTCTTCCACAGCGGACAGAACCGCCCTTGTGGTACCGCCAAAGCAGACAATGGCGGTGTCCGCGTCCACAAGCTTATACTCCTGCACCCTCACGATATCGTCTCTGTTTTTATCGATCTTCTCCATGAGGCGGGTGTACAGCTTTCCGGCCTCCGCGTTGCTGTTGGTAGGAAATCCGGAATCGTCATGTACAAGGCCGGTGATATTGTAGCGTTCGCCCCGGCCAAAAGCTTTCATAGCCGGTACATACTGTCCCTCCGGCACATAGTAGCAGCGTTTGTTGGCTCCGTCATGGTAGGAGTTTTTGCGTTTGTTAACGATGATATCATTGGGATTTGGCAGGATGACGCCCTCTCTCAAATGTCCCACGATCTCATCCATCAGCAGGATTACCGGGGTTCTGTATTTCTCAGAAAGGTTAAAGCAGCGAATGGTCAGATAATAGACCTCCTGCACAGAGGCAGGCGAGATGGCGATCACCGGATGGTCGCCGTGGGTGCCCCATCTGGCCTGCATATAGTCGCCCTGAGAGGGGCTTGTGGGAAGGCCGGTAGAGGGGCCGGAGCGCTGTACGTCCACCACAACACAGGGAACCTCCGCCAAACATCCATAGCCAATATTCTCCTGCATCAGGGAAAAGCCCGGGCCAGATGTGGCAGTCATCGCCTTTATCCCCGCCACAGAGGCCCCCAGAACCGCAGCCATGGAAGCAAGCTCATCTTCCATCTGGATAAACTTCCCGCCCACCTGCGGCAGGCGGGCGGCGCAGGTCTCCGCAATCTCCGTGGAAGGAGTTATGGGATAACCGGCGTAAAAGCGCATCCCCGCAGCGATAGCACCCTCAACACAGGCCTCATTGCCCTGCATCAAAACGGTTTTTTTGTTCATAATCGGCCTCACTCCTCCACATTGTCAAGATAGATCGCGTAATCCGGGCAGCGCATTTCACATTGCCCGCACATAACGCAGTCCGCATTTTCTTTTTTTCGTACTTTTTCTTTGACAACTTCCAGCGCATGCTTAGGGCAGAACGCCGCGCATATCCCGCAGCCCTTGCACCAGGTGGATTCAATCACAAGCTTTTGTTTTCCGGCCATGTTTGTTAACCCTCCGTTATGTATGAATATAAAAAGCTTTTCTCCCAAATACAAATTCTCACTATATTCTTCTTATGCGCTCAAGACCTTTCTTACAAATTTTATAAATCAGGGTCCGTTTGGAAAACAGGCAAGCAAGCCCCAATATTTCAAATTAATTATAGTATAAAAGCCGCCGTTTTAGGCAGACCGTTTTTCAAAGTATTTCTTTCCCCGTGATGCGGACACCGTTCCCCCAAAAGGCAGGCAAAGCCATTCATGCAGAGAAAAATACAATTACAAACGCTTTTACGGACAATTTGACAGCAAACGACATTTATTTGCAAACACAGTATAGCATAGGCAAAACGGGACTTCAAGCCATTAAAATTTTGGAAAAAAGCGTTTGGCTCACGGATATTTAAAAAAAGGCAGAAAAGCCCCTAAAATAGGGCAGAAAAAGCCGCTTTTTCCCGATTTAAAGTACTATCAAATACTTTTTTGGCAAAGATAATTCACGCAAAAGGATCGGAAAATACAGCGTGTAGACGAAGTCCGGCGGACTTCGTCTACACGCTTCAAACTCCACATTTTTGGGGATGCTTTCCATCTCAAAAAATCTCGCTTCGCTCGGCAACGCGGCGAACCGAAATTACTATGAGACGAAATACATCCGACTCCCCGATCTGCTGGTTGAGATCGCGCGCTCCCGGAGCGCCGAGACATATTTATAGCGTTGTTTCTTCTGTCGTATATGGTGATTATCCAGCCGGTTTATGCGCCACCCGAAAACGATGTGCAGGGCTATATTGTATTCACCAGCGACAATTCTTATATTTTATATAAGGACAAGCAATACAGTCTTTATTATAATGGCGTTTTCGTAGCAGAGATACCGGAAAGTGATTTAACCAGTGCTCCATTTAACAAACTTGAAATAAAGGAGGAAATGAACAATTGAGACGTTTCCTAGCTTTCATCAGCGTATTCCTTTTATGCACATTCTTTTCTCCGGTCGTCTATGCGGAGGAGGCCGCAGCAGGCAGTGTACCTATATCAGCAGACGAAGAGGTCATGCCATGTGCTGAACAGACGGAATGGTATTTTCGCATTAATATAAGTAAATTAGCTCCTTATCACTGTTAAGCCACGAATTCCGGACATTTACAGCATAAGCCCCAAATCCTGCCAAGGAAGGAAAGTCAGACAGGGGATCCGCGGGGCTTTCTCTATACAAAAGGGCCGGGGTTTGCTATAATAGGAAAAAGAGAAAAGCGGGAGGCAGAGAAACCGTCATGTTTCAAAAGCTCAGTGAACATATCTATGTGCGTCCCCACCAGGACTACACCGACCGGCCCAACATCGGCTATGTGCGGGGGGCGCGCTATGCGTTGCTCTTTGACGCGGGCAATTCCGCGGCCAACGCGACCCAGCTGAAGGAGGAGCTGGACCGGCAGGGTCTGCCCCGGCCGGATTTTGTGACCCTGTCCCACTGGCACTGGGATCACAGCTTCGGTCTCCACGCCTGGGAGGGACTGCACATTGCCGGGAGCCAGACCAACCGGAAGCTGGCGGAGCTGTCCCGGTGGGCCTGGGACGATGAGTCCATGGCTCAGCGGGTGGCCCGGGGGGAGGATATTGACTTCTGCAGCCGGATGATCCAAAGAGAATACCCGGACCGGAGCCAGATCCGGGTGGTTCCGGCGGCCCTGTCCTTTGAGGGGAGCATGAGTCTGGATCTGGGCAGCGGGGTGGTCTGCCGGCTGATCCACGCAAAGGGACCCCACGCCGGGGATTCGGTGATCTGCCATGTGCCCGGGGATCGCTTCCTGTTTCTGGGCGACAGCAACGGCAAGGATCTGTACGGCAAGCTCTGGCACTTTGACCCGGAGCATGAGGAGAAAATGGTGGAGAGCCTGCAGCAGATTCCCTATGACCGGGCTCTGGTGGAGGAATATATCAGCCTGCTGGACACGCTGGACTTTACCCACTGCATCGGCGGCCATGCAGAGCTTATGTCCCGGCAGGAGCTGTACCGCTCCCT
>CAZESU010000078.1:0-2122 GCA_964515275.1 uncultured Oscillospiraceae bacterium | reverse complement strand
GAAAGAAGGAGCGCTCTGCCGGTCAGCAGGGCGCTCTTTTCCGCAGCTGCAAAAAAGGATTGACAGAAATCCGAATTCGTATTATTGTGTAAGTAAGAATTCGGATTTTCGAAAGGGGGATGGATATGAATGCAAGAACGTTTTTTTATCAGTTCGGAAAGGCCTTCTATCATATAGATTCCATTTATGATGATTTTGCAAAGCAGGGCAAGGTCTCCCCGGCCATGCTGTGGGTCTTGTATGCATTAAATGACGGGGAACAGCACACCCAGGTGGAGATCAGCACCGTCTGGGAGCTGCCCAAGACCACGGTGAATACGGTGGTGAAAGAGCTAGAGCAGAGGGCCTGCGTGGAGCTGGTGCCCATCAAGGGCAAAAGACGGGAAATGGCAATTGAGCTGACAGACAGCGGAAAGGATTACGCAGAAAAGGTTCTTTCCGAGCTGTATGAAAAGGAGGCTTTTGTGTTTCAAAAGCTGGACAGCACCGAGCGCGGTGTGATTGAAGTTCTGGAAAAAATAGCTGAGGGCATGAAGGGAGAACATTGACCATGACAAGCAGAAAAGTCATCTTTCCGGGAACGGACGGGGATCGATACGTCCCCTATGAAAACAGAAGCGGGGAAGCTTCCGTGGTGTATTTTACAAGAGATCTTTCCCCGACGGGACTGAAGAAGATCTATGACCGTGTGGCAGAGGGGCTGAGCGGCAGGCTGGCCGTCAAGCTGCACACCGGCGAGGCGGAAGGCCCCAACATCATTCCCCGGCCCTGGGTGCAGGAGCTGTATCAGGACCGGATTCCGGCATCCACCATTGTGGAGACCAACACCTATTATGACGGCAGCCGGTACACCACGGAAGCTCATAGAACAACTCTGGAGATCAACGGCTGGACTTTCTGCCCGGTGGATATTACCGACGAGGACGGGGTGGCCACCCTGCCGGTCAAGGGCGGCAAGTGGTTTGAGGAGATGCACGTGGGCCAGAACCTGCTGAATTACGACTCCCTCCTGGTGCTGACCCACTTCAAGGGCCATACCAAGGGCGGCTTCGGCGGCTCCAACAAGAACATCGGCATCGGCTGCGCCGACGGCAGAATCGGCAAGGCGGAGATCCATACGACCCCCGGTTCCGAGGATATGTGGGACATCGGTGAAGAGGAATTCATGGAGCGGATGACCGAATCCACCAAGTCCGTCATTGACCATTTCGCAGGCCATATTTCCTACATCAATGTGATGAGAAACATGTCCGTCTCCTGTGACTGTGAGGGCTGCGAGGCCGAGCCGGTTGTGACCCCCGATGTGGGGATTCTGGCCTCCCTGGATATTCTTTCGGTAGACAATGCCTGCATCGATATTATCTATCATCTGCCGATGAATGGTGGCAGGCATATGATCGAGCGAATCCAGTCCCGGCACGGGCTCAGACAGCTCTCCTACATGAAGGAGCTGGGCATGGGAAATGACCGGTATCGGCTGATCGACATTGACCACGAGGACGCGGAAATCACCGTTTCGGACGCGGTGAAGGGAATCCGGCCGGAATGGGAGCCGGACGTCTACAATACCTTCCCGGGCAGAAATAAAATTCGTCTCAGATAAGGGGGCGGAGCGCAATGTCTGAGAAAATCGTGCAGACCGCAGGGAGAAATCAGCTGGGGGACTTTGCGCCCGAGTTTGCCCATTATAACGACGATGTGCTCTTCGGAGAGAACTGGAGCAATCCGGATATTGATCTGAAAACACGCTGCATCATCACAATGGTATCCATGATGGGAGCCGGTTCCATCGACGCTTCCATGAAGTATCACATGATGAATGCCAAGGCGCATGGCGTGACGAAGAAGGAAATCGCTGCAATCATTACCCATGCGGCATTTTACGTTGGCTGGCCCAAGGGCTGGGCCATGTTCAACATGGCAAAGGAGGTCTGGACAGAGGAAGCATCTGCTGATGATGCAAAGGCGGCCCATGAGGCCTCCATGCTTTTCCCCATCGGTGCGCCCAACGATGCGTTTGCAAAATACTTTATCGGTCAGAGTTATCTTGCGCCTGTCTCCACCAGTCAGCTTGGAATTTTCAATGTGACCTTTGAGCCGGGATGCAGAAATAACTGGCATG
>CAZESU010000077.1:0-9747 GCA_964515275.1 uncultured Oscillospiraceae bacterium | reverse complement strand
ACCCGACAGCAGGAAGGGCGAAGCGTATTTGAGCAGGTACTGCGCAGACTTAGGGCATATCCATGGGAACGGAAAGGAGAAAGCACACAAAGCAAGCGTCACGCTTTGAAGTTACATTGAACCGCCGTATGCCGAACGGCATGTACGGTGGTGTGAGAGGGGAGAGAAAATCTCCCCTACTCGATTGGAAAAAATGAAAACTGCCGGAGAAAACCAACGTAAAATATAGATTTATTAATATTTCCTTGATACAATTTCTTTCATGAATAAAAAATACGAGGTGATTTCATTGAGTAAGTTAAGCGAATGTTTAAGCAATTGTATCAGAAGTGTGGAAGAGGTAAAGGAGATTTTTCACCTGAGCGAGGAGGAGGTGACGGAATTACGGCAGATCACGGAACGCTATCCCATCTGTATTACACCCTATTATTTGAGCCTTGTGGATCCGGAGGATAAGAACGATCCGATCCGGAAAATGTGCTTTCCCTCCTTGACCGAGTATGCCCCGGGAGGGGAGGAGGACACCAGCGGCGAGGCGGACAACACGGTGCTCAAAGGGATGCAGCATAAGTACGCGCAGACGGCGCTGATTCTGTCCACCAATCAATGCGCGATGTATTGCCGGCACTGCTTCCGGAAAAGAATGGTCGGTTATTCCGCCGATGAGGTAGCAAACGCGCTTCCCGCCATGGCCGAATATGTCCGCCGGCATACAGAGATCAATAATGTCCTGATCTCCGGGGGTGACGCTTTCATCAATCCCAATCCGGTCATACAGAAGTACTTGGATACCTTTACCGCCATTGGGTCTTTGGATTTTATTCGCTTCGGCACCCGCGTGCCGGTGGTGCTTCCGGAGCGGATTACCGGCGATGAAGAGCTGCTCTCGATGCTGAAAAGCGCTTCCGAAAAGAAGCAGATTCTGATTGTCACCCAGTTCAATCACCCCAAAGAGATCACGCCGGCATCCACTCTGGCAATCCGGAAGCTGCGGGAGTGCGGCTGCGTCATTCGCAATCAGACGGTGCTTCTCCGGGGCGTGAACGATAACAAAGAGGTTCTGGGCGGCTTGATGAACGGGATGGTAAAAATCGGCGTGATTCCCTATTATATTTTCCAGTGCCGGCCTGTTGCAGGGGTGAAAAATCAGTTTCAGGTGCCGCTGCGGGAGGGGCAAAGGCTGGTAGAGCAGGCAAAATCTCTTATGAGCGGACAAGCCAAGAGCGTCCGCTATGTCATGTCTCATCCTACGGGGAAAATTGAGATCGTAGGGCCGGATAAGGAGGGAAAAATGATCTTCAAGTACCACCAGGCCAAATATGCCGAAGACAACGGCAGGATTTTTGTGAAAAGGCTGAAGGAGACCGATTGCTGGCTTGGCGAAAAAGTGGACGCGGACGAAGGCTGACACGGGAAGGGGAACCATAGCCCGCGGTTGCGATGTGTTTCTGTCCGGTTCCGAGATGAAATAGAAAGGGAACCGGCGCAAGCTTGCGCCGGTTCTTTTTGCCCAAGCATAAATTACCATAATATTATTTACATAATTCTTTACGCTCTCCTATAAAAACAGATTGTAAAAGGCTGCTTTCTTTAAATACCGGCCTGCCTCTCTCCTTAAAAGGATTAACATAATATAGTTTACATAATTATAACAAGAAAACCCGGGAGAGTGTCCGGGGTGTCAGGGAATCGGGAAAGCTCCTGTTGCGCTTTGGGGGTAAGAGCAACAAGACCTGTACTTTCGCCTACATTGGCTGCATGAAGTGCCAGCGCGAATGCCCTGCCGACGCGATTGTCGTTAAGGACAATCTGGCTGTTGTGGACATCTCCAAGTGTGTCCAGTGCGGTCATTGCGCCGACATCTGCCCCCGCCACATTATCAACTACTTCGGCTAAACCTCACTCGTCTATAAAAAAACTTCCGCCGTACCGGCGGAAGTTTCAGACTGTAGACAAAGTTATCGGCAATGAATATTCTTGCATGGGGAGATTGTGAAGAGGGGATGGGAGTCCCCTCTTCACGTTCAATCCTGTCTTATTCAGGGGGATTTTTGAATCCCCCTGAATAAGTTTTCAAGGTGAAGACAGTTTGTCTTCACCTTGAAACTTCCGCCGTACAGGCGGAAGTTTTTTGCTTTTAATAACTGTTTTAAATATAATACAAAGAATACATACTGTCAAAAAAGAGAAAAGGGACGGTCTCTCCTTTTTGAAAAGTTTACATGAACGGCATATCTTTCTTCTGAAAGATATGCTATCATATCAAAAATAAAGACAAACAAGTAATACAGTCGTTGGGAACACAAGAGATTCCCTCAGGAGGAAAAATGGAAAGATTAAGAAGAAAACTCGTTTTTGCCGAAGGCAGACATGCCTCCCAGCTTTTGCGCATTATGCAGGACATCGCCGCTGACGATGCCGACAGGCGCGGTGGGGGAATGGATGCCCTTCTGGCGAAAAACTGCACATGGGTGCTTGTAAAGCTGAGAATAGATATTGAGCGCATGCCCGGAGCAGGGGAAGAAGTTGAGATTACCACGTGGCCCATGAAGAGCCGCCTGGGTATCTATCCCCGTGCCTATGAAATTTATGACAGGCAGGGCAATCGCCTTGTCAGCGGCAGAAGCACCTGGGTCATCATGGACATTGACAGCCGCAGCTTGATCAACGGCGAGAGCCGGGGTGTTGCCATAGCGGGGGAGGAAGAGGGCGAAAAACTCAGACCTCAGCGCCGCATAGCCGTACCGGAGGGAGGAGCTGAATATGAATTTACTCCCACTGAGGATCAAATTGACCGCAACGGACATATGAATAACGCCGCCTACCTTGACGCAGTGGAACCCATGCTGCCGGCGGAATACCGGGAGCGGGAACTAAGAGGCATAGCGGTAGACTATGAACATGAGATACTGCCCGGCAGACACGCTCTTGTGCGAGCCGTAGCGCTGGGGGAGAGATGCTTCTTTGAGGGAAGCATGGACGAACGGGTCTGCTTTCGGATATCAGAGAGCTTTGCCGTTTAAGGCGGCACTGACCAGCCTGTCCCCGTTATAGCAGAGCTTCAGAGAGAAGAAGGGCTGGTCGCTATCCAGCAGGCGCAGAAATATTCTGTCGCCCTCCCACATGGTCAAGTTCAGAAGTTCGGACTTCCTGATCCATTCCAGCACACCCTCATCGCAGTCCTTTATCTGACCTTCGAAGCTGTCGGCGGTGAAAAGGTGCATGTACTCTGTGCCGAACGCATTGGATACAAAGGTGACGATGCCCCGGTATTGCCAGCGGCTTATGGTGAGGCCGGTCTCCTCATAGGCCTCCCGCAGCATACATTCCTCCGGGCTTTCTCCCGGCTCGAATTTGCCGCCGATGCCGATCCATTTATCGCGGTTTTCATCGTTCTCCTTTTTTATCCGGTGCAGCATCAGGTATTCATCATCCCGCTGAATATAGCACAGACTTGTATTTTTCATAAAATCACCGGCGCATATTATATCACCCGGCAGAGGAGATTTCCACCTGCCGGGTGATAAAATTGTCTTGGGCGCAGTTCGCCATTTTGAACTACGCCCAAGTGATTTTTTGTGTTGGAGTGAAGAGTGTTTATCAGCTATTGCCAACCGCACACCGCCGTAGGCTTATCTGCGGCCCAGGCCGCAGCATCAGCAGCATGCATAGCTTTTATCTGTGTTAAGGGAAGGAGCTTTCGCCTTCGATAAATAATATAGCAGTTTCCGATTAAAAAAGAATGAACAGATGTTAAATAACTTGTAAAAAGAAATAAACCGGATTTCAGAAAACAGATGAACAATAGCCGTTTTCAAAAGCTCTGTTATGCCCGCAGCACGGATTCCAGCGCCGAATGGATATTCTGCTTCATCGTATCGTAGCCGTGTGCGGGGTTGGCCTCATACAGCTTTTCTCCTTCGTAAAAGAGCGTGGGAACATAGTAATAATCCCGGCTGTCGGCAAGCTCCACCTCCTCGCTTTCCTCGATCCATTTGATTTGCAAATCAGCATAGGAGGGGTTTTCCTCCAATAACTCGGCAATGGCTTTTTTCGCATGAATGCAATAAGGACAATATGTCAGGTAAAAAAGTTCGATCTCTTTCATCTTTATCCCTCGTGTTTTCTGCAATTATCGGTAAACGATGGAGCTTGCCAGAGCATCGGCGCGCTCCTTCGTGTCGAAATATTCCACAATAGCTAGCCCAAAAGAAATGGCTGTTCCCATGCCGCGGCCGGTAATCACAGTGCCGTCCACCGCAACAGGCTCATAACAGACTTTTGCACCGGTCAACTGTTCTTCCAAGCCGGGATAGCAGACGGCGTTTCTGCCCACCAGAAGTTCTGCCTTCGCCAGAACGGTGGGAGCGGCACAGATCGCAGCTGTGAGTTTGCCGGCGGCATGGAAGCTGCGGAGCAAGTCAAGCACATGCTCATCGGCAGCAAGGTTTGTTGTACCTGGCAGGCCTCCGGGAAGAATAACACCATCGTATTCGCAAAGATCCGTCTCAGCCAGTTTCTTGTCGGCTCTGACGGTGATGTTGTGGCTGCCTGTCACCTCTTCAGCATTTCCGACCGAGACCATATCGCAGCCGATTTTTGCACGCCGCAAAAGATCGACGACAGTCAGTGCCTCCACTTCCTCAAATCCTTCCGCCAGTAAAATCAGCGTTTTCTTCATGGTCAGATCCTCCTGTAATGTTAAGTGTCTTTGCTGTAGTTTGCCCTTTCAGTATATACCCAATTGATCGAAGTTGAAAAGTAAATATTTCATGGCAGCAGCCATTTCCCTTGACTGGAGAAAAAATTGATTTAAAATAAAAAAACACCGACATCAGTCGGTGCTTTTTGGTGCGAGAGAGGAGACTTGAACTCCCACGTCGGTTGACACACGCCCCTCAAACGTGCCTGTCTACCTGTTCCAGCACTCTCGCAAATAACGCCGGTGCTTCGTCTCCATTTAAAGCCGCCTGCACCATTTGGCGTGCCACATTTAAGGCATGGGTTATTATAGCAGATAATCTGCTTTTGTCAAGAACCTTTTTCAATATTGCCGGGAATTTTTTCTTCAAAGCCCGAAATAAAGTACAGCAAAGCCATGCCGAGAGCCATCAACATTGCCCAGGCTCCATAGCGCATAGGCAGAAGAAAACGCATCTTCAGATAGGCGTGATAGCCCAGAAAAGAGCCAAACTGGACAAAAAGCGCGGCAGGGGAGAACTCAAGGGCAGCAAAGGCCATGATCAGACTTAAAATATCGGCAGCAAAGAAATATCTGTCGTGCATGTGAGGCAGCAGAAAGGGGATGCCGATGGCAAACAGCACTGCAGCGCCCAGAATAGCCCGGTTGGTGAGCCGCCGATGCCCGAAAAAGACGGCGGCTATTACCAGAAGCATGAACACAAAGGCCGCCAATATGGCAAGCTTTGAAGCGAGAGCGGTATTCTGCACATCGTAGAGAATGGCAAACAGCGAGGAGGAATTGTAGTTCATGGCGTCGCCTATACTGCCGGTCTGCCCCAGATACAAAGTCAGCGTGTCCAGGAAAGGACGGCCTGCAATGACGGCAGGCAGCACCAGCAGTATATAGGTCACGGGGAAAACCAGAAAATGCCTGGGCTTTACCTTGCCCGCAATCAGCAGCACCGCAAATACCGGCATGATAAATACCGCCTGCAGCTTAAAACCAAAGGAGATGGTTATGGCAATCATGGCCCGGATCGGTTTTCCATCCAGTGCCAGATAGATACTCAGCACTGCCAGTGCCACATAAATGCTGTCGCACTGAGCCCAGACGGAGCCGTTCAAATACACTGTCGGCAGAAACAGTACCGTGAAGAAACAGGCCAGCCGTTGTAGACTGCTCTGTACAAACTTGCCGAGAAGCTGCATGGAAGCATAGGCCAGTACCACATCGAAAAATACCGACAGCAGCTTGATAAGATACAGATCCTTAATGCCGGAATAGGAAAACAGGGCCATAAAGTACAAATAGGGGATATTGTAATTTCCCACCGGTGTGTCCAGTGCTGCAAAACCGCCGTTCTGGCGGAAAAAATCCACCCAGTGGGTAAGAAAATCCTGATAATCCAGCGTCTCGTAGTCAAAAACCATGGCTCGTAAGACAAAGGCCGCTGCCAGCAGCGCCGCGGAGACAGCCCAGTAAGCCGGCTTTTTCAGATTGCCGGAGCGGTACAGCAGAAACAGCGCGAAAAGAGCCTCAAGGCAGAGAAGAAAGATGACTCTCAAGTCCATAGAAAACCTCAAAAAAACTGCGGGAGACAAAACTCCCGCAGAAAAAAATTAAAAATATGCTTGACTTAATAAATACATAATGGTAAAATAACTTGCTATGTTTGTGGGAGGGGGCAAAACCCCACTATCTACGCTTCAAATTATAGCATCTGACGAATGCAAAATCAACACCGGATGCTCATTATCTAACAACTCATCCGGGCGTTTGCAATTACTGATAAGGAGAGTGCGCTAATGCCAAAAGATGTTCTCTACGGCAAAACTTTGAGAAAGAGCTTTGCCCGCACCGAAGAGGTCATGGACATGCCGAACCTTCTGGAGATCCAGAAGAGCTCCTACAAGTGGTTTCTGGAAACCGGTCTGCGCGAGGTCTTTAAGGACGTAGATTCCGTAACAGACTATTCCGGTAATCTGGAGCTGAGCTTTATCGACTATTCCATGGACGAGAAGCCCAAGTATTCCGAAGAGGAATGCAAGGCTCGCGATGCCACATACGCTGCTCCGCTCAAGGTCCGTGTTCGTCTGCGCAACAAGGAGACGGAAGAGATCAAGGAACAGGAGATCTTTATGGGCGACTTCCCTTTGATGACTGACGGCGGTACCTTCATCATCAACGGCGCGGAACGCGTTATCGTCTCTCAGATCGTCCGTTCTCCCGGCGTCTACTTTGACAAGGTGACGGACAAGTCCATGATCAACATCTACACCTCCACTGTCATCCCCTATCACGGCGCATGGCTGGAGTACGAGACGGATGCAAACGATGTTTTCAACGTCCGTATCGACAAGAACCGCAAGCTGCCCATCACATGGTTCCTGAAGGCCATGGGCGCCTATGATGAGAATCGCCCTGCCACCTGGCTCAGCTGTGTGAATGACCCCTTTGTGGGCGTCACCACCAACGAGCGTTTGAAGGAGGTATTCGGCGAGGACGAGCGCATTGTCGCCACTCTGGACAAGGACACTACCGGCAGCCGCGATGAGTGTCTGATCGAAATTTACCGCAAGCTGCGTCCCGGCGATCCTCCCACTGTGGAGTCTGCTGAGAGCCTGCTTGACGGCCTGTTCTTTGACCGCCGCCGTTACGACATTTCCAATGTTGGACGCTATAAGTTCAACAAGAAGCTGTCTCTCTATCCCCGCATTGCAGGCTTCGAGCTGGCTCTCCCTGTGGCAGACCCCCTCACCGGCGAGATCATTGCCGATGCAGGCGAAGTCATCACCCGCGACAAGGCCAGAGAGATTGCCGATGCAGGCGTGATCGATGTCACCCTGAATGACGAGGGCATGAATGTCCGCGTGTTCTCCAACGGCATGGTGGATATGGCTCGCTTTGTGGACTTCGACCCTGCTGAGTGCGGCGTGAAGGAAAAGGTCCGCGGCATTGTCCTCAAGCAGCTCATTGAGCAGTATCAGGGCGAAGCTCTGAAGGACGCTATCCGTGAGAATATCGACGTCCTTATCCCCAAGCACATCGTCGTAGATGATATTTTCTCCTCCGTCAACTACCTGAATTGCCTTGCCCACGGCATAGGCAATGCAGACGATATAGACCATCTGGGCAACCGCCGCGTCAGATGTGTGGGCGAGCTGCTGCAGAACCAGTTCCGCATCGGCTTCAGCCGTATGGAGCGCGTCATCCGCGAGCGTATGACCCTCCAGGATCTGGACATCGTCACTCCTCAGAGCCTGATCAATATCCGTCCTGTCACCGCAGCCATCAAGGAGTTCTTCGGCTCCTCCCCGCTGAGCCAGTTCATGGACCAGACCAACCCTCTGGCAGAGCTGACCCACAAGCGCCGTATGTCCGCACTGGGCCCCGGCGGCCTCTCCAGAGAGCGCGCCAGCTTCGATGTGCGTGACGTGCACTACAGCCACTACGGCCGTCTCTGCCCCATTGAGACGCCTGAAGGCCCCAACATCGGCCTGATCAGCTACCTGGCATCCTACGCCCGCGCCAATGAGTATGGCTTCCTGGTGACTCCCTACCGCAAGGTAGAAAAGGGCACCTGCCGCGTCACCGACGAGGTGGAGTATATGACTGCCGACGTGGAGGACCAGTACATTGTGGCTCAGGCTTCCGAGCCTGTGGACGAGAACGGCTGCCTGATCAACAAGCGTGTCACCTGCCGTCACCGCAACGATACGATCGAGGTCAACCGCGAAGAGGTTGACTATGTGGACGTCAGCCCCAAGATGATGATCTCCATAGCCACCGCCATGATCCCCTTCCTGGAAAACGACGACGCCAACCGTGCACTGATGGGCGCTAACATGCAGCGTCAGGCAGTTCCTCTGCTGACCACCCAGGCTCCTATCGTTGCAACCGGCATTGAGCATAAGTGCGCTGTGGACTCCGGCGTCTGCGTCCTGGCTGAGGATGACGGCCTTGTCACCCGCGTGGATGCAAACGATATCACCGTCCGTTACGACGGCGGCCAGGTCAAGGATTACAAGCTCATCAAGTTTGCCCGTTCCAACCAGGGCACCTGCATCAACCAGCGTCCCATCGTCAACGCAGGCGACCGTGTCTGCAAGGGCGATGTTCTGGCAGACGGCCCCAGCACTTCCAACGGCGAGATTGCCCTTGGCAAGAACATCCTTGTGGGCTATATGAACTGGGAGGGCTACAACTACGAAGACGCTATCCTGCTCAACGAGCGTCTGGTTATGGAGGATGTATTTACCTCCCTGCATGTTGAAGAGTATGAGTGTGCCGCACGTGACACCAAGCTTGGGCCTGAGGAGATCACCCGCGATATCCCCGGCGTTGGCGACGACGCACTGAAATATCTGGACGAGCGCGGTATCATCATGGTGGGCGCAGAGGTCACTGCCGGCGATATTCTGGTAGGCAAGGTCACCCCCAAGGGTGAGACCGACCTGACCGCAGAGGAGCGTCTGCTCCGCGCCATTTTCGGCGAGAAGGCACGCGAAGTCCGCGACACCTCCCTGAAGGTGCCCCACGGCGAGAGCGGCATTATCGTCGATGTCAAAGTGTTCACCCGTGAAAACGGCGACGAGATGAACCCCGGTGTAAATCAGGTCGTCCGTGTCTATATTGCCCAGAAGCGTAAGATCTCCGTGGGCGATAAGATGGCCGGCCGCCACGGCAACAAGGGTGTTGTATCCCGCATCCTGCCCCGCGAGGATATGCCTTACCTGCCCGACGGCACTCCGCTGGACATCGTACTGAATCCTCTGGGCGTTCCCTCCCGTATGAATATCGGTCAGGTGCTTGAGGTTCACCTTGGCTATGCGGCTCAGGCTCTGGGCTGGAAAGTTGCTACCCCCACCTTTAACGGCGCAAACGAGACCACCATCCGCGAGACTCTGCGTCAGGCAGGCCTCCGTGAGGACGGCAAGAGCACGATGTATGACGGACGCACCGGCGAGAAGTTTGATAACGATGTTACCGTCGGATGGGTTTACTTCCTGAAACTGCACCACCTGGTCGATGATAAGATTCACGCCCGTTCCACCGGCCCCTAC
>CAZESU010000076.1:0-9755 GCA_964515275.1 uncultured Oscillospiraceae bacterium | reverse complement strand
GTCTTTTCCAGCGCCAGCGGCGTGGAGCTCTTTTTCTCCCAACACGACCATCTGCCGGAAGGAGCTGTCCCCGTCTGCATCGGCCCCGTCACCGCCAAGGCCCTGGCGCAGCGAACGGAGAAATCGTTTTTGCTTGCCCCGCAGATATCGACAGACGGTCTTGTTTGTGCTATCTTAATGGATAAAAAAGCGTAAGAAGAGGTGGAACGCTGTTATGCCTAAATTAAGCCAGAGAGTGGGTACCTTTACCGACTCTGTGATCCGGCGGATGACCAGGATCAGCAATCAATACGGGGCCATCAACCTGTCCCAGGGCTTTCCCGATTTCGACCCGCCCAAGGCGATGCTGGATCGGCTGGCGGAGGTGGCCTATGAGGGGCCGCACCAGTATTCGGTCACCTTCGGTGCGCAAAACCTGCGGGAGGCTCTGGCCAGAAAGCAGAGCAAGGCCATCGGCCGCGCCATCGACCCCAACAAGCAGATCGTGGTCACCTGCGGCGGGACGGAGGCCATGATGTGCGCCATGATGACCATATGCAACCCTAGGGACAAGGTCATGGTCTTTTCGCCGTTTTACGAAAATTACGGCGCGGACGCCATCCTGTCCGGCGCGGAACCTATTTATATTCCTCTGGTACCGCCGGAATATGATTTTGACCTGGACCTGATCGAGGACGGCTTCAAGCAAGGCGCCAAGGCCATCATCATCTGCAACCCCTCCAACCCCTGCGGCAAGGTGTTTACCGAGCAGGAGCTGCGGGCCATCGGCGAGCTGGTGATCAAATATGACGCCTACGCCGTCACGGACGAGGTGTATGAGCACCTGGTGTACGAGCCGTACCGGCATACATATATGTCCGCCCTGCCGGGGATGTTTGAGCACACCATCACCTGCAACTCCCTGTCCAAGACGTTTTCCGTCACCGGCTGGCGGCTGGGATATCTCATCGCGCCGGAGGATGTGGTGGAGGGCGCCAAGAAGGTCCATGATTTCCTCACGGTGGGCGCCGCGGCTCCGCTCCAGGAGGCGGCGGTGGTGGGCCTGAACTTCCCAGAATCGTATTACGAGGATTTAAAGCGGCTTTACACGCAAAAGCGGGATCATTTTATCGCCGGGCTGGACCGCATCGGCCTGAAGCACAACGTCCCCCAGGGGACCTATTTTGTCCTGTTGGACATCCAGGAATTTCTGGACCTGCCCCAATTCGCCGGGTATACGGACCTGGAATTTTGCGAGTGGATGATCCGCCAGATCGGTGTGGCCGCCGTGCCGGGCTCCAGCTTTTTCAAGGAGGATGTCAACCACCTGATCCGTCTGCATTTTGCCAGGGAAACGGACACACTGGACGAGGCACTCTCCCGACTGGCGCGGTTGAAGAAATTACTGTAACGTGTGAGCGACCAGACGAAAGCATTACAAATGCCACTGGCAGCAGAGAACAAGCAGGCCCGATATAAAGGTGCTGAGTAACTGGCAAGCAATGCAAGTGTGGTACCTCTAGCAAAAAGCGGCCATTCTGTCTCTGCCGAAATGATCGTTTTGCTTGTCAGGGGAAGCACCCCCAAGCCCCCTTGAGCAGCTCCGTGCCGGAGCTGGCTGCGCGTCTTGCAGACACTTTGATTCGAGTTGGAGCAAACGTTTGTGTGAAACAGATTTAATGCAATAATTATTCGGACATTTATGGAACGACAGATTTCGACAATCGAATTGTGGTAGGCTAAGACCATATAGATATCAGAAAAGGTCGAAGACGGATATGCCGTATATAAATGAAAACGCCGTCACACATCACCCGGGAGAGAATGATTCTCTTGCTGTCCACGGGGATGTGTGGCGGCGTTCACATATTAGCATCCAATGTTTAATATCAAAGCAATGCCGTCCATAGAGCGAAAGCCGGATGGATCACTGCCACACATGATGGGCAGACAGAAGCAACACGCTGTCCGGCTCATTCGTGAACGATGTAGTGCTTATGATGGCGGGAACTGCTTGTACTTGGATGACGGGGAGGAAGTGTTTTGGCCTCAGACCATTTCCTGTTCTGTCTGCTGCAAGTTCTTCCGTCATGTTCTCCTACATGACGAGGACGGGAAAACTTTGAAAGCCGAGCTATTCAAGAACATCAAGCCTCGCTCTGCGGCTCATGCCACTGCTTCAGTACGGCTTCGACTTGCGCGATCAGTTCCTCCTTATTGGGGATCACATACGTATAGCGGGAGGCGAAGATGTTGTTGGAAAGACCACCCAGTGCGTATTCAGCGCCGACGCTGTCTTTATCGGTGCAAAGGATAATACCGATGGGCGGGTTATCGTCGGGATCGTTGATCTCCGCCGCATAGTAGTTCAAATACATATTGAGCTGCCCCACAGCCGCCGACAGGAGTTTGACCGTTTTCAGCTCGATCAGCACATAGGCCCGTAGCGGCTTGTTGTAAAAAACCATATCCACATAGTAGTGCGTGTTGTTCAGCGTCACGCGCTGCTGTGTGCCCACGAACATAAATCCTCGTCCAAGCTCCAAAAGGAACTTTTCGATTTGCTGGACGAGAGCCTTTTCCAGTTCACTTTCCATGACAGGCTTGCTCTCCGGGATACCCAAAAATTCAAATACATACGGGTCCTTGATGATGTCGCTGGGCGTGGTCATTTCGATGCCGTGTTGGGCCAGGGAAAGCACGGTTTCTTTATTTGTTTTCCCGTCTGACAGCAAGAGCCGCTCATACAGGGATGTGGCGATTTGCCGCTTCATCTCCCGCACCGACCAACCGGAATTGACAGCTTCCTTCTCATAGAAGCTGCGTTTGTCCGAGTCAGAAATGGACAGCAATTCGCAGTAATGTGATCATGTCAATTTAACAGACACCGTCTGTTGAATTTCATAAGTCTGATAGAACCGGCGCATAAACTGGATGTTTGACACAGAAAAACCTTTGCCAAATTCCTGTGTCAATGCCTTGGATAACTCGCGCAAGGTCTGGCGCCCGTACTCGGCTCGTTCCTGACTGTTTTGCTCATGCTCCACGATGATACGGCCGATGTTCCAGTAGGCGGTCAAAAGCTCTGTATTTACCTGCCGTGCCACATTCATCCGCGCAGACTGCAAGATCTCTTTGATCTCGCTGATCATATCGCTGTAATTTGCTATCTCATTCATAGGGTGTTCCTCGCTATTATGATAGTCCCGCAGCATGATATTCTCTACAAAGAATTATACAAATCGCATCTCTGCTTGTCAATAAAGCAGAATTTTATCATGCATTTCGTTCATCAGCTATGGCTATGTATTCTGCGCAAAGCTCTCCGGCCAGTTCAGGACTGTCTAACCGAATTGCGTTTTCATCAGCTTTTGCAAAAGACAGATAGTTGATACTTCCATACCATACGACACTATCATCGAACACAGCAAATTTCTGCGTTAAACCACTTTTGTAGATCGTGGACACGCCTGTACCTTCGATCATTCTCAACGTGGACGCCACGTTGCTCTGCCTCTCAAGCGGGTATTCCTCCAGAGGTTTCGTGATAATAGTGATCTTGCCACTCTCTACCATAGCCAGCAGTTTTTCCATGACCCCGCTGATGCGATTCTTGCTGACCGTCGGACAGGCGATTACAACACTGCGGCCCACGCCGGAAATATCCGAATAGAACGCGGCGGAATATGTATCCCCTGTGTATATCATCCCCGGAGAGGCATCGCTATCCGAGCTGATCACCTGATAGCCCAGCTCCATATACCCTTTCAGCCTCTTTTGGTACATGTGCTCCAGCGCGGGAACATGGATATCTACATAGTCATATACCCGGACATCCGATTTTCCCTCATAGTTTCGATGCAAGCGCCCCACATACTGCGCCAGCTTTCCTTTCCAGGAAATAGGCATTGCCAGAAACAGAGTATCCAGACGGGGCTCGTCAAAGCCCTCTCCCACATATTTCCCTGTGGCCACGATAATAAGCGACTCGTCTGGCGGTACAGATTTTAGATAATCCAGCTTTTCCCGCTTTTCCTTTTGTGAATCACTCCCCAACAGGAGAACGACATGTTTAACGCTACCCAGCAATGCGTCGGCGAACCAAACTGCATGGTCTTTTCTCTCCGTTAAAAGGATCGGCGTTCGTCCCGCTTCGATGGCTTTGACCGCGTCTTTCAGGATCAGTGTGTTTCGCAACTCATTTTTGACCAGGGCTGTATAGATGTCCTGTATTTCTTTGGCGTCCGGCAGCCGGGTCTTTGTCGCTCTCGGCATGACGTAATGAGAAAATGTGCGCTTTTCAGCTTGAGATTTGGCATCGACCAAATAGCGAACAGGCCCGCATTGCATAAAGATGATCGGGTGATGTCCATCCTGCCGCGTCGGCGTCGCGGAAAGGCCATACACATATTTTGCCCGAACGGCTTTGAGGACCTTCTCAAAGGAAAACGCCGCGACATGATGACACTCATCACAAATCACCATGCCGTACTCCGCGACCAATTCTTTTACCGTCTTCTCCTCGCCTTCAAACAACGACTGAATAATGGCGATGTCCACGATCCCGCCCAGTGTGTTCTTTCCACCGCCCAACTGCCCAATCAGAGAGCACTGCTTCCTGCGACCGCGCTTTTTCGGTGCTTCCGGCAAGGCTTCATCAATCACCAGAAATTGCTCCAATGCCGTCTTCCACTGTGTCAGAAGCGCGCTGGAATGTACAAGGATCAGCGTGTTGACCTGGCGCTTCCCGATCAAATATGCTCCGATGACCGTTTTGCCAAAGGCTGTCGTGGCCGACAGTACGCCGGTCTCATGGGCGAGAAGGGCATCTGCTACCGGCTGCTGCTCCTCCCGGAGCTGCCCGTTAAAGCTGACGCACACATTTCTTCCCGAGCACCGGTTGTCATCTATGATATATCAAACTCCCGCATCATCCAGTGTATCCACTACTGATTGCAAGCATCCACGAGGAAGGATCAGATACTCGTTTGTCTCGTCTCCGCAGGCGATAATACGAGGTTTATCATAGATCGGCAGACGCATCGCCTGCGATTTATAAAAATCCGGGTTGCGGAAAGCCGCAAAACGCTTAAATCGATTTAAGGCCAGCTGAGAAATTCCGTCCTTCTCAATATACAGCATATCTGCCTGCGTCATTTTTACAATGGCCGGAAAGTCGATCGCGGAGAGCGGTTTCGTTCTTGAACGCTTTTTCTCCCACGGCTTCGTCTCGTCGCTTTCCACCAGAGGACCCACATCGCTCTGTACGCAAAGCGCGGATACACAGCGATCCAACTGCTCTGCGGTTACTCTGGGAAGCTGGGACAGAAATGCCCACTGGTCGGGATATGCCACAAAATTTTCATCCACAAAAAGGCTGTTTTGGTTTTTCTGCGCCTGTCCCTGAAAAGGAAGCGCGATCAGATTTCCGAAGCCACCCTTGGGCATGATGTCCTGACTGGGAAACAGACGGTCATAGGACTTAAAATCCAGCTCGTGCCGCCGCTCCATCGCCTGCGTCAACAGACCGCTTCCCAGCTTTCGGGCCGCAACCGCCGGAACGGGATGGTCAAAGAAAAACCACACATGCGCGCCTTCTCCGGAGCGGGATCGTTCTACAGCCGGACAAATCCCAATCTCTTTTGCGGCTTCACAAAAAGCCGAAACGTCTTTTTGCCAGCTCTCACCATCGAAGTCGGCGCATAAAAACCATGTGGTTTCATCTTCCAGCATTGGATAGAGGCCAACCACATCCCGGCAAAATTCATCTGAGCCGATCAAATGCCCACGGATGATTTCCGCAGTCAGCGGCGTGAACAGTCGGTTCGGACATGTAGGACATCTGTTTGTTCGATGGTCACAAACACCCCGCACCCATTCATTCTGGCAAGCGGGTGTGTAGCCTGATTTTTGCGTTTTGAAGCTGTAATATCTCTTTGCGTAAACATCCTCCCGCCCATGGAACAGTTCCATGAACAAGGCGATCTTTTCCTGTGTGCTGCTGGAACGGTTGACCTTTGCAGACAGCACAGTCATCTGCTTGGCATTATCCCAAGTTGCCCGAGCGCAGATCCGGCGTACTCCTTCATCGTCTTGGCAGAGAATGAAGGTTTCATCCGAGTCCAGGGATAATAATTCTTCCAGCCGGTGATATTTGCGGCCATCTAAATAAATGGTATCGTCCATTGCATTCATATTTTAGTTGTGCTACTGAACCTATCAACAAGTATTTTGAATCAACTGAGTTAGATAAATACACAAAATGATTATACTACATTGTCCCTTTGCTATCAAATTCTTTTTGAAATTCATATTCTATGGGCGTAGTAAGTGATACAGAATATTTTCATCACACCCACATTCCGACAGATTTCGACAATCTGAATATGGTAGGCTGAAGCAACCTACATAATCGGAAAAGGTCGAAGACAGAGATGACGAACAAAGATAAAAACGCCGTTACACATCATGCGGATGGGGAAAATTTCCTTGCCGTTTATGGTGATGTGTGACGGCGTTTTCTGTTTGTGGTGAGTACACGGGGAGACGGGGAAACGAAAGAGCAAGATTCTACCGCGGGCCCAAAATTCACTCATCCGCTCATTTTGGGCGTGCTTGCTCCCACGGAATCTTGTTGGGGAGTGCCTTCCCCAAACCCTGCAAAGCGGCAGCGCAATCTACGCAGATCACCCTCTGTCGTGATCGTCAGAGCCCGATTGCTCTGTTGCGCTGCCGCTCCCCACGCACCCTATTTTGTTGGGCCTGCGTGGGGATCACGAGAGAAAGGATCGCGTCCGCTATGCCGAAGCGTTACAACACTCCGCACCGTGACCGCGTAATCAAAACGCGCATGACGGAGGAAGAGTACGAGAACTTCACCAGACGGGTCGCCTTATATGATTTCAGTCAAGCGGAGTTCATCCGCGAGGCGATCAAGGGCGTAACAATTCGTCCCATTCTCACGGCCACACTGGTCAGCGACGAACTGCTGGCCGCCGTCGGAAAGCTCGTCGCAGAGTACGGAAAGATCGGCAGCAATCTCAATCAGATCGCCCGACATCTGAACGAGTATGAGACTCCATATGATGATCTCGAAAAGGAAATCCGGGATGCAATCGTCGATCTTGCCATGCTAAAATTTGAAGTCTTGGAAAAGGTTGGCGACGCCATTGGCAATACTCAAACATATAAAATCTAAGAACGCCCGGTACAGTGACGCGGAAAAATATCTGCTCTTTGAGCATGACGAATTTACCATGAAGCCTATCTTAGATGAAAACGGAAGGCTCATTCCGCGTCAGGATTATCGTGTCGCAACACTCAACTGCGGCGAGGAAGATTTCACCATCGCCTGTATACGGGCCAACCTCAAATACAAGAAGAATCGAACACGGGCCGATATAAAAAGCCATCACTATATCATCAGCTTCGATCCCCGTGACAGAGAAGAAAACGGACTGACTGTTGACCGAGCGCAGGAGCTTGGCGCTCAGTTTTGCAAAGACCATTTCCCCGGTCATCAAGCCATCGTCTGCACCCACCCAGACGGCCATAATGGCACCGGCAACATTCATGTACATATCGTCATCAACAGTCTGCGGATAGAGGACGTTCCCCGTCTCCCATACATGGACAGACCGGCAGACACGAAGGCTGGGATGAAGCATCGCTGCACAGACGCGGCCATGGAATATTTCAAGGCCGAGGTCATGGAGATGTGTCACCGGGAGGGACTTTACCAGATTGATCTGCTCAACGGCAGCGAGGAACGTGTCACCGACCGGGAGTATTGGGCACAGAAGCAAGGACAAGCTGCGCTGGATAAAGAGAACGCTGCGCTTGCCGCTGAAGGGAAACCGATCAAGCAGACCAAATATGAAACGGATAAGGAAAAGCTGCGGAAGTCGATTCGCAAAGCTCTGGAGACCGCCACGACCTTTGATGAGTTTGTGGATCTCCTTTCCCGTGAGGGAGTATCCGTCAAAGAGAGCCGCGGGCGATTGTCCTATCTCACGTCGGAACGGGCAAAACCTATCCGTGCCCGGAAGCTGGGTGATGCCTTTGATCTCGCAGCGGTGAATGAAGCCCTGGCACAAAGCGCCACCCGAAAACAACCAGACCGTCCTAGCGTCCTTGATAAGCTCAAAGATCCCAAAGGCATTGAGCGCATGGTGGACGTACAGGCTAAGCGCAAGGAAGGCAAGGGCATTGGATATTTACAGTGGGCAAATATCCATAATATCCACCAGATGGCCGCCACTTGGAATCTGTATACGGAAAATAAGTGGTCCCGTGATGAAGTAGACGAGCTGGTATCTGCTGCCCGGCAGGAGCTGCAGGACAGTCGGGCAAAAATCAAAGCCTTGGAATCCGTGATAGACGGGAAGAAAGAGCTGCGTACACATCTCGCAAACTACTGGCACACAAAAACTGTCCGGCAGGAGTACAAGGCCATAAAGTCAGAGAAGAAACGGGCTGCTTATTATCAGGAACATGAGAGTGAGTTGCTTTTATCTAAAACGGCGGTGAAGTTTTTTAAGGAACACGGCATTCATCCACTTCCTAAAATGAAGTCGCTGCAAGCGGAAATCCAGCAGCTCATCTCGGAGAAAAACGCGTTGTATGAAGATTACCGGGATAAGAAGAAGCGTGTGGACGAGCTGATGACGGTGAGGCACAACCTTGACCAGATGCTGGGCAAGCGATCCGAAAAGGAAAAACAGTACGATCTTGTGGAGATATAGAAAAATGTTCGATCTTAAGAAGCTGCCGCCCATAGAACGCAAGCCGGACGGGTCATTGCCCCGCATGACCGGCAGGCAGAAACAGGATGCCGTCCGGCTCATCCGCCATCGGTGCAGCGCTTATTATCACGGAAACTATTTGTATCTGGACGACGGTGAAGAAGTCATCTGTCCTCAAACTATATCTTATTCTGTGTGCTGTAAATTCTTTCGTCGTGTTCTCCTGCGGGACGAGGCCGGAAAGGATCTGGCGGCGGAGCTGTTTCATAAATATGCTATAAGGCATTGCGTCATATGCGGCGAAGCGTTTATCTCCACGTCCAACCGGGCGAAATATTGCAACGCCTGCAAAGCTGATATTCAGCGGAAGCAAAAGGCGGAGTATGCCCGACGGCGAAGGGCGGATAGTAGAAAAATAGAAGTCAAAATATCCTGATATTGCAGGACTTTACAGCTTCAAAACTCGACGGGGTAGTATAAGTCCATGACCAATGGAACAGGCCCATTTTGTTTATTCTTGGCTGGGTGAATCAGAGGCTTTGCGTTCCTGCTTGCTTCCTGCCAAAAGAGATGTTTTTTGTATTTATAGAACCGGGAGGATTAGTATGACCAACAATGTAATAACCGTCCATGACGATGAATATGAATGGGTAGACCTGAACACACCGTTCTGGGATTTTGAGCAGCCGTCCAGGGAAACGCTGAGAGAGTTTGACAAGTACTGGCGGCAGTATTGGAAGGAGCGGGAAAAGCAGTACACCGACATGGACAAGGCTTTTTACGCAATCGATGAAGATGGACAGGAGTATTTCTATATCGGAAAGACCCGCATCAAGATCACAGAACACTTCCCGGAAAAGGGCAAGACCATGGGCGAGCTTATTGAAGACCTGATTTTCTATGCCGCCCGCCAGGAAGAGGGAGCCAGTGATATACATACATGAATTTACCACTTTAAAGCGTTGAATTTCACCTGCGCTTATAGTACAATGCCTGTGGAAGTATTGTAAGCGTGGGTCGTTTTATACAAAG
>CAZESU010000075.1:0-9853 GCA_964515275.1 uncultured Oscillospiraceae bacterium | reverse complement strand
AAGCCTTGTCTATTCTTTTGCTGTTTTCAATTTGCGCAACTTATTGTACCTTATCCGACTGCCACAACCTCCTGCACGAAATCTATGCCCAGCGCCTTGCCCAGATTGATGGAACCGGAGCCGGTTATCTTCACTTTTATCTCACACTCGCCAATCTGCTCCCGGGCCTCCGTCAGCAGCTCACAGAGAGCTTCACAGGTATGGGCCCTGTGCCGCCGGTATTTTCCAAAAAAAATCTCGCCGTTCTCGTCCAGCAGTACCAGCTTTACCGTTGTGGAGCCAATATCTATTCCTGCGCGATATGTCTGCATGTCTATTCTTCCTCGCTCTTCTTTTGCCTCTCAGGGATACATAATTAAAATATAGTAACTCCGGAAGCACGGGAAAAACAGCGGATAAAATGAAAAATATTTGAACTAATTATAAACTTTTTTGCTGATAAGTTTCTGTTCAGATTCTATTGTTCGGGAAATCGGAGTTCTCTTGTTAAAAAAGCGGCTGCGTGGTAAGATAAACTTCAGATAAACTGACGGTTTATACCGCTCTACTTCGGGTCGGTTTACCTTGATGGGATATCAGGCTTAGTATAGGCACAATTTACGTCTCATAAAAACTTAACGCGCTTCGCGCTATAAAACGGTTTTTAACCGTTTTAATAAGTTTAGTATAAGAAAAGAAAAATAGCATGGAAAGATCACGACATGACAACGGGAAATTTGGCATAGACGCAGGGAAACTGCGTCTCCTTGCCATTCTTTTCATGCTGCTCGATCACATCTGGGTATCGTTGGTGCCGGGGAATCTGTGGATGCACTGCATGGGGCGGCTGGCTTTCCCCATTTTTGCTTTTCAGATAAGTGAGGGCTATATCCATACCAAAGACTTTCGCCGTTATGCGTTGCGTCTGCTGTTCTTTGCCCTGCTGTCAGAGATCCCCTTTGACCTTTTTTGCACAGGCTCGGCATTTTTCCCCTTTTATCAGAACGTTCTGTTTACGCTGCTGCTGGGACTGCTGGCTGTGCGGCAGGCGGACATGCTGCGCCGTGAGCAGGGGATAAGGAGAAAGCTCCTGCACGGGCTGCTCCTGCTGCTCGCGGCTGCCGGGGGTGTGCTGCTTTTCCCGGATTACGGTCTCCAGGGCGTCATGACGGTACTGTGCTTCTATGTGTTTCAGGATGTGCCCTATGCCCGACTCTTCCAGCTTGCTGCCATGCTTGTGCTGAATCTTTTCGCTTTCAAGGGGCAGATGCTTCCGCTGTCTGTTGCCGGGCTGCATTTTGAAATTCCGATGCAGGGTTTTGCGGTGTTTGCTCTGCTGCCCATATGGCTGTATAATGGCAAAAAAGGCAAAGGAGGAAAGGCGCTTCGGGTTTTCTGGTATGCATTTTACCCGCTGCATATGCTGGCGCTGTATTTCCTTCAACAGATCATATTATGAGGTGAAGTCATGAAAAATCTTATGAGCACCAATATTTACGATGCTTCCGGCGTGGTGCTGATCGCGGGCAGCTGCCTTGAGAGCACCCACCCGGAGGCCTTCTGTCAGATAAGTGCCGGGACGGACAGAATCTATACCCTCTGCCTGGAGGAGACCCATGTCAACATGGCCGTTACGAAAATCGCCGCCATGCTGGGCACAGGGCAAATTAAAAAGCTCCTTTTTGCAACGGTAGACCGCTCACCCCACTGCGTGCAGATGCACTACATAAAACACGAGATACAGCGCACCATGGACATGAAAATTCCAGTGGAGAGCTATGTGGCGGTGGGAGACAGCCTCGTTCCGGTGAGTGATGAGGCAGTGGAGGCCTCCAAATCTCTCGCCCGTCTGATACTGATTCTTGATAAAAAAGATTAATCAAGAATCCCGCGTGCTGTGCACGCTCAAATTGTGCCGTAGGCACAATTTACGTCTCATAAAAACTTAACGCGCTTCGCGCTATAAAACGGTTTTTAACCGTTTTAATAAGTTTTAGTATGAGTACTGAATAAAAAATTCCCGGAGCAATCCGGGAATTTTTTACCATACCTGCCAGCGGAGGGCAAAGGCAGTAAGGTAGAAAAGGGATGAAAGAGCAAAAAGAACCGTCAGAAGGCTGTCTGTTTCCGATCGTTCTGAAAGGGTGGACAGAGCCGTGGGCAGCGAGATCAGCGCCGCCAGGTATCTGGGCGCGCTCAGGAGCCATGTGGCTCCAATTGCCACAACGAAATAGGCGATGAACCATGCGGTATAGGAGGGGCGCAGCCGCTTGGCTGCCAAAAGCATGATGATAAGGCTTGAGAACGTGCATACCAGATTGGGAATCCACAGTCCCAGCACCATAGTGGGGTCCGAACCGAAGCTGCGCACGGCCTCCACCAGCTGATAAGAGGCGGTGTTGAAGAAAAAGCCCATGTGTTGGCCCCAGTGCTCACTCTGATACTCCATGAATTTGAACGGATCACCGGAAACAAAATAATTCACCGCACAGTATGCCGCAAAGCCCAGCGGGATGATGAAAAGCTCCGTAAAATGCACTAGGGGATGCTGGAGCTTTTTCCCTTTGGCAAGAGAGGATACCAGCTCGAAAAACAGCGGCACAAACAGCATCAGACCCAGAGAGCGAGTGAAAGCGGCCAGCGCACCGAATATACAGCCGGCAAGCCAGTGATCCTTCCTTGCACAGTACACACAGAGGGCACAGAGCAGAAGAAAAAGGCTCTCGCTCATGGGAGCAGCAAAGAAAAAGGCACCGGGCATGAGGCACAGGAACTTCAGCACCCGCAGCGCGCCGGCGTGACTCATGTCCAGCCGTGCAAGCCTGTAAATGATGCAGCCGGCTCCCGCAAAGGAAAAAGCGGAGACGAAAAGCCCGGAACAGAGATAATTTCTCACAAGAAGGTTTATCAACCTTACCGCCAGCGGATATCCGGGCAGAAATACGAGCTGCACAAGTCTGTCTATGCTGCCCTCGGACAGATACCAGTCCCTTGCAATATCCAGATAGTGGGCACTGTCGGTGCAGGTCCAGAATGGCAGATAGTCTATGAAGCTTGTGCCGTAGCCGAACAGGGAGCGGATGATATAGACCAGCAGAATGATAACTGCGTCATAGGCCAGAAAGGAAAGGAAGATCTTAACGCCCATATACGCAGGCTCGTCTCCCGTGTCGATTCCCGCAGAGCTTCCCTTACGCCAGAAGTCCATCCACCCGGGGACAAAGCGCAGACACATCCATGCAAACAGCGCCGCGCTGACAAAGGCGGAAATGCGTCCGTAAACAGGAACATATTTTGTATTGACGCACCAGGAACCATACAGTCCGCCCAGCACCAGCAGTCCGGCGGCGGAAATGATGAACTCAGGCGTCTTGAAAAATGTTTTTTTCATGGTTAATTCCATCAGGCTCTTTCCATGCGTTCTTCATTTGAAAAAAGTTTATCACAGCACAGGGAAAAGCTCAACTTAAGATTTTATTAACAAAATTGGTTTGACAGGCCTATATGCCTGCATATATAATATTTAAAAAGAGGAGGTCATTATTATGTGCGCGAAGAAACTTGGCTTTGGTCTTATGCGTCTGCCTCGTCTGGATAAAAATGACGACAGCAGTATTGATATAGAACAGCTGAAACAGATGGTGGATATGTTTATCGACCGCGGTTTTACCTATTTCGACACGGCCTGGATGTACTGCGGCTATAAAAGCGAGAGCGCGGTAAAGCCGGCCCTTACAGACCGCTATCCCAGAGACTGCTACACACTCACCACTAAGCTGCATGCAGATTACGTGAACTCCTTTGAGGACAGAGACAGGATATTCAATGCCCAGCTGGAAAAGACCGGGGTTGAGTACTTTGATTACTATCTGCTTCACGACGTGGGGCCTCTGCACAATCAGGTATATGAAAAGTTTGACTGCTACAACTGGCTCCGGGAAAAGAAGGAGCAGGGTCTGGTAAAGCACATGGGCTTTTCCTTCCATGACACCGCCGAATATCTGGACAAGGTGCTGACCGAGCACCCGGAGATGGAGTTTGTGCAGCTCCAGCTGAACTATATAGACTGGGACAGCGAGGGCGTCCAGTCCCGGAAGTGCTATGAGACGGCAAAAAAGCACGGCAAAAAGGTCATCGTTATGGAGCCGGTAAAGGGCGGTACGCTGGCAAAGGTGCCGGAAGAGGCGGAAAAGCTGTTCAAGGCTTATGCGCCGGATATGTCCATCCCCTCATGGGCCATACGCTTTGCCGCCAGCCTTGACAATGTGATGATGGTACCCAGCGGCATGAGCAGCATGGAACAGATGGACGATAACACCTCCTACATGCAGAACTTCAAGCCCCTCAACGAGGAAGAGCAGGCGATCATAAAGCAGACGGTGGATATCATAAACCGCAGTATTACCATACCCTGCACCGGCTGTTCCTACTGTACGGATGGCTGCCCCATGAAGATTGCCATCCCCAAATACTTCTCCCTCTACAATCTGGATATGCAGGAGAGCCGGGAAAAAGAGTGGACCTCCCAGTCCGGCTATTACGATAATTACGAGGGCAAATTCGGCATGGCAGGAGACTGCATCAGGTGCGGAAGCTGCGAGGCCATCTGTCCTCAGCACCTGCCTATCCGAAAATACCTTGAGGATGTGGCGACCCACTTCGGAAAATAATGGAGACCTGACAGTATAAAAAGGGACTGTCTCATACTTCTTTCATAAAACCGTTTGGGTTTATGAAAAAGAAATCGCCTAACGGCGCTTCCCTTTTGCGGAAGATCGCCGCAAAAAATCGTCTGATACCGATTCTTGATTAAAAGTTTAATCAAGAATCCCGCGTGCTGTGCACACTCAAATTGTGCCGTAGGCACCGTTTACGCCTCATAAAAACTTAACGCGCCTCGCGCTATAAAACGGTTTTTAACCGTTTTAATAAGTTTTAGTATCATACAGTTCTTAACGCACCTGCGGTGCTATGAAAAGGTTTTCATCCTTTTTCATAAGAACTGGCATAAAAACTAAATTTTCCCAAATAAATTGACAAAAAATTCTGGAGAATTGCTGAAATATGCAGTTCTCCAGAATTTTTATGGAGCGAACGATTGTAATTTTATGGGATCAAAGAGTTCTGATACTGATATCTGATAGAAAGGTCGATAAAGATTTTCGAGCAGAATTCGCGCCAGACGAGGAGAAGACCGCAGAGCATAATGGATATATATGGTCAAGAGCTTCAACGTAGTATGGCGAGAATTCTGCCGGAAAGATTCCGAGATTTCTATTAGATATCAGTATGACAGCCCCTTTATTTTTTGCTTTATCAGAGATTTGCCAGGATTTTCTGCCCCCTGTTTTTGAGCCAAGGCAGGGAGAGGGCAGAAGCTGCGGCACAGATGAGTGTGCACAGCAGCATGAAAACCTCCAAACGCAGATATTTACCCAGAAAACAGTAGCCGATGAAGAACAGGAAAATCACGCCCCAGTTTGCAAGCATCGAAACGATCACGCTGGCGCTCTGCTTTACGGCGACGGTCTCGTTTGTCCAGTTCAGGTTGGGCAGCTTCAGGTTGATCATCAGCCCCAAAGTCGCGCAGAGCAGCACGAACAGAACGGAAAAAACAAGCAAAATAAGCGTTGTCATCAAGCCACCCTTCAGTGTGACCGACAGAATGAGGGTGCAGATAAAGGCCGGGATGGCAGTGATGAGAATGTGCAGCGTCAGCTTGCTTTTCAGCACCTGCCAGCCGCTGACCGGCAAGGACTGGATGAGCCAGAGGTTCTTGCCTTCCAGAGAAATGGAGGGAGCCGTGACCACGTTCATGGACCCGATGAGCGCAATGGCTGTAGCAGTCAGCAGAGGCAGTATCTCCTCCAGCCCGGGAAGCTGAGCCAGTATGGGTCTGACGTCCGGCAGCTTCACCAGCAGCACAACCGTCCCGATCAGCATCATAAAGGAGCCAAGAGAGCAGTTGAGCATATAGGTAGGGCTGCTCCAGAAACGGGAGGCCTCTTTCTTCAGCAGGGCCAGGCTCTGAGAGGAGCGTTTCATGGGCTTTTCGGTGTATTTGACCTTGGCGGCACCCCGCTTGCCGGTGGCAATTCGGATAAAACTCACCGAGAGCAGCAGATAGATAAGCCCAAAGAATACCAGCACCAGAGCAGCGAATATCAGAAAGGAGCCGATGCTGCCGGTAGCGGCAAGCCCCATTTGATACAGCGGGTACAGGACCCGCTTTACCGTACTGCCAACGGCCTCACTGTTGATCAGAATAAGCTGAAGATATGTATTGATCTGGGAATAGACATAGAAATAGGCACACAGAAATCCAAGAGACAGCAGCAGAGACACAAGGCTCTTGCTTTTCATGCGGGAGGAAGCCAGCGCCGTCAGCCAGCCCAGAATGCAGGACAGAGCCAGCGTGAACAGTGGAAGCAGCAGACAGATGAGCGCATACAGCAGCCCCTGCACAAAGTCCATGCCGCAGCGGAGAGCATACACTACCGCCGAGGGCAGCAGCACCAGGATCTGAAAGAAAAAGGTCTGCACATACAGACCCAGCAGCCGACTGAAAAGGAGGAGGCGGCTGGGTATGGGCATGGAGAGCAGAAGTTCGTTGTCCCTGGCCTCATACAGTTTGGACTGGGTGGTGAACACGCTGCCGAAAATGCCCATGGCAGTGGCCATGATGCCCATCAGGGCGAAAAACAGCCACTCCTGTCCCATACTGACAAGCGGGGCGCAGAGAGCGTCCGCACTCATGGCGAAGAGAAAGACGAAGCAGGCCACTACATATATCATCAGCAGTCCGTAGCCGATCATTCCGCCCACAGAGCGGCGCTTTCCGCTTTTGCCGCTCATAAACAGAAAAGAAACCGTCTCGGAAAACTGCTTTTTCATCAAAGCTTTAAGCATTGTCTTCCTCCAGTTCCAGGAACACGGATTCCAGACTCTCGTCGCCCTTGACTTCCTCCATGGAGCCGGACTTGATCAGACGTCCAGCTTTGATAATAGCCACCTTGTCGCAGAGCTTTTCCGCCACCTCCAGCACATGGGTGGAGAAGAAAATGGCACCGCCGTTGTCACAGATGTCACGCATCAGGAGTTTCAGCGTATGGGATGCCTTGGGGTCGAGACCCACAAAAGGCTCATCCATGATGATGAGTTTCGGTTCATGTACAAGGGCGGATATGACTGCCAGCTTCTGCTTCATGCCGTGGGAGTAGCTGCCGATGGGTTGGGCCAGATCGCCTGTCAGTTCAAAGGTATCGGCGTAGCGGCGGATACGCTCCTGCCGGTCACTTTGGCTGACACCGAAGATGTCTGCCACAAAATTCAGGTACTTTATGCCGCTCATAAAGTCGTACAGGTCGGGGTTATCAGGGATGTAGGCGATCTTCCGCTTGCACGCCATGGGATCTGCCTTGACGGAGACTCCGTCCACATAGATTTCGCCCTTATCAAAGTTCAGGATGCCGCAGCATGCCTTTATGGTGGTGGTCTTGCCTGCGCCGTTGTGACCGATGAAGCCGTAGATCTCGCCCTTTTCAATGTGCAGGCTCAGATCATCAACGGCATTTTTCTCGCCGTAGAGCTTGGTTAGGTGTTCAATTTTAAGCATGTTCGTGTTCCTCCGCGTAGTATATAAATTCCTCTGTTTTGCTCCGGTGTATGTCTGCTGGGCTTGTATTTTCAAGCCTTATATTCTTATCGTCCATTTTTCCGGCGCGGTAACAAAATACCTTCCCTCCGAAGTACGGGACAGATTGAATTTTCTCAAAAGCCCCTCCGCATTTCCAAACGCACTGCCGCAGATAAAAACCTGCTCTCCGCAGTGAAACTGGGCAAGAGCGCTGACAACCAGTCTTTCTGCTGCACCGCGCCGGCGATATTCCGGGGCGGTTATCAGCGCATCCAGCGTTTTTCTGCTGCGGGAAAAGATGAGTGCAGCGGCAATGTGTCCCTCACGCCGCAGGACAAAAACCTCTTTTTCGGATATCCGGGCCGGAAGCAGCTTTTCGGCACTCTGGGCAAAGTCGGAAAACAGGAATTTTTCGGAATCAAAGAGCTCCGTCAGCGCCCCAATGTCGCCAAAGCCTGCGTAATAGGGAAAGGTCAGCTCCGCCTCCTCATCGCCAAGACCCAACAACAGGTTCACGCCCCGGCGAAGCTCGGGCCGCTTTGCGGAGTAATCCTCCGCGCTCTCGTGGAGAATGGCTCCGCCTATGCCCTGGGTCAGAAATACCGCAGCGGCATCCAGACTGATCCGGGGATTGATCCCACAGCCGGACAGCGCCTCCAGAATGCGCAGGATATAGGGCTGAAGGATCTGCAGCGTCCGCTCCCTGATGGCCCATCGCACGGTCCAATGGAGTTTTGCGGCGTATTGATAGCGAAAATGTTCCGTCTCCGCGGAGATGAGGGAGAAAAGCTCAATTAAAATACGGAAGGGGTCCCTCTCCGCCCGGCAGACCAGAGCATCCAGCTCTTCGGTATATTTGGCGAAGAAGCGGTCTATCGCCATCTCAAAGGCCTCGTCCTTGTTTTTGAAGTAGTAATAGAAAAGCCCCACTTCGCAGCCCACCTTGGCCGCTATCATGCGTATGGAGGTGTTTTCATAGCCGTTTTCAAAAAACAGCGCAAGAGCGGCCTCAATAAGTTCATCCCTTTTGCCGCCCTCAAGAACGGGTTTTCTTGCCATTTGTTCACCTCAATAATTAATTGAATATCGTTCAAACAAAATATAATACTCCGCCGATGCCTTGTCAAGAATTATTTGAATATCGTTCAAAAAAATATGCTTTGCCATATGAGAATATTTGTGCTATAATGACCCGGCTATTGGAAGGAGCGATATTTTGGAAAGCATCAATCAAATTCTTGCCCGGGAGCTGAACCGGGCGCAGACCCATATTGACAATGTTATACAGCTGCTTGACGAGGGCAATACCATACCCTTCATTGCCCGTTACCGCAAGGAGCTCCATGGTGCCATGGACGACACGACCCTGCGCACGCTTGCCGAGCGGCTGGAGTATCTGCGTTCGCTGCAGGAGCGGAGAGACACGGTGAAAAAGTCCATCGAGGAGCAGGGAAAGATGACAGAGGAGCTGAGTGAGGCCATCGACAATGCCGCTACGCTTGCCGCCCTGGAGGATCTGTACCGCCCCTATAAACAGAAACGCCGTACCCGCGCCACCGCGGCAAAGGAGAAGGGACTGGAGCCGCTGGCTCTGCGCCTTTTTGCCCAGGAGAGCGGTATGCCCGCACCGGAGGAGCTGGCAGCGGACTATATTGACGCGGAAAAAGGCGTTGAGACGATAGAGGATGCCCTTGCCGGGGCTTCTGATATTGTGGCTGAGATGATATCTGACGACGCGGAGATCAGAAAGCTCCTGCGTGAGTTTATCTGGAGAAACGCACTTCTCACATCAACGGCAGCGGTGG
Source organism: uncultured Oscillospiraceae bacterium (assembly GCA_964515275.1). Lineage (GTDB taxonomy): Bacteria > Bacillota > Clostridia > Oscillospirales > Oscillospiraceae > Limivicinus. The sequence continues at coordinate 433 of CAZESU010000075.1, read as the reverse complement.
AGGAGGACTCCGTCTACCGACTGTACTATGCGTTCAGCCAGCGCATTGACCGTCTGCAGGGACACCAGATTCTGGCGATAAACCGGGGCGAGAAGGAGGGCTTTTTGAAGGTAAGCCTCCAGCTCGACCGGGATGCGGCCCTTCAGCGCCTGCGCCGCAGGGTGATTGTGCCAGGCAGCCCGGCCATGGGCTTTATCCGTGCCGCAGCGGACGACGCTTATGACCGCCTTATCTTCCCCTCCATGGAGCGGGAAACTCGCAGCAGTCTGACCGATATCGCCTGCGAGGGAGCCATAAAGATGTTCGCCCTGAACTTAAAGCCCCTTTTGATGCAGCCTCCTGTGAAGGGCAAGGTTACCATGGGCCTGGACCCCGGCTACCGCAACGTCTGTAAGGTTGCCGTGGTGGACGGCACCGGCAAGGTGCTGGACAC
>CAZESU010000074.1:0-10030 GCA_964515275.1 uncultured Oscillospiraceae bacterium | reverse complement strand
ACGGCATGTACGGTGGTGTGAGAGGGGAGAGAAAATCTCCCCTACTCGATTGCTGATAGTTACACTACCCCCAGTATCACGCGATGGAACTATGCTCCAGGCCTCCCAGGAATTGGCTGATGTGGAAATTGAACTCAATGTTCAGCTTATAACCCCTGCCTACCTCCACACGCTTGATAAGGCAGTTGACGATCATCTTCTTCGCCTCTGTGCTGGCGGAGTCGTACAGCTCCGCAAAAGAAATGATTTCATCATACTGCTTTTCCAGCTGCTGCAGCGTGGTTTCCGTGTTCCGCACCTCGGACTCGACTCGCTCACAAACGGTCTGCTCCTCGACACATCTTTTCTCGGCACTTTCGATCAGCTCCGACAGAACTGTCTGTGAAAAAGCGCTCTCGCCCTGAATGCACTTCACGATCTCGGATTTGAGAACCGCAAGCTCTTTGGCCGCTTTGTTATACTCCGTTCTCGCTTCCTGAAGCCGGCTTTTTCCCGCCGCCAGCTCTTCCTCATACCGGGCGGAGAGCAGCTCGCGCTTTGGAACACCTTGAAGCTGTGTGAATATATTGCGGACAACTTTGTCGATGATGCCATCCAAAATGTGCATCGTATAGCCTGTGGGACCGTCACACTCTGTCTGCTTCCTGGTTTTCCCATAGCAGATATAGCGGATGCGCGGCGTCATGTCCACACTTCCGTCAGCGCGCTTGCGGTACTTTCCGTTGGTGGTCAGGTTGAGCCTTGCGCCACAATGGGCGCAAAACACGTTGCCGGCCAGTAGGGACTGCCCACGGGTGTTGAGCGGCACCGTGCGGGCTTCCTGAGATTTGCTTGCCCGCGCCTGCCGTATTTGCTGCGCGGTCTCATACTGCGCCTCACTTATGATCTGAAGCTCCGGGATCAAGCTCGAACGGACCTCTCCGCAGCGGAGGACGCCAGTATAAGTCAGATTCCCCAAAATGCCCCGAATCGTGGCGTGGTGCCACCTTTTTCCAGTACGCGCCCGGTAGCCCCGGTCATTGAGCCATGTGGCGATCCTCTGCGGCCCAAAGCCTTCGTTGGTGTACTTATCAAAAATCATGTGTACGACAGCGGCCTCGGATTCATTGACCGCCAGCTCATACAGCTCATGCTTACGCTTGTTGAACCGACCGCTTTTCACGAGATCATACCCATAAGGCGCGAATCCGCCCTTAAATCCGCCGTCCGCCACCAACTGGCCGAGGGCGGTTTTTGTGCGGATGGAGGTCTTTTCGCTCTCGCCGTCCGCCTGCCAGAAGCGGATGTAATTGAGCAGCTTGTCTGTGTGGTTATCAAAGCGCTGTTCACCCTCTTGGGTGCTCCAGACCCGAATGCCGTTCTTCACGAACCACTCCACAACGAAAGGCGTCTCATCCGCGATACGGCCAATACGGTCGAACATAAAGACAAGAAGAATGTCAAACTTCTTTTGCCTTGCGTGTTCTTTGATGATCTGGAGCTTGTCCCGGTGCTCTGCGCGGATCTTGTGACCGGAAACGCCTTCCTCCTGCTCCTCGTGAACGATCGTCCAGCCATGAGCCTGGGCAAAAGCGTGGCAGGCCCGGCGCTGCATGGGGATGTCCGCCTCATGATCGGCGTTGAAATCCACCTGTTTATCGGTGGACACACGATATAGACAATATACTCTGTTTTTGTTCATGATTTGTTCCTCACTTTCTCGTTTTTCGTGAGATAGTGGGAACATTTGATGTGGCTGTTCAGTTTTCAAGGTGCCAAGCGCCCTGGCCAACGCCAGTCATCGCGGTTCCCATTATCTCACAAATTTCAGGCCGCGTCTATATCGGATTTCAGGTTGGCAGAGGACAGCAGGATCTGCTTGACCCGCTGAAACACCTCAGGCCTCGCTTCTTCGGAGAAGACCGCCGTGATTTCATACCCATCCACTTCAAATGTCTGTTTGGTATGTTCCTGGGATGTGGTCGTATCCATCATTGGCGTTCCTCCTTTCCCCGGCTGACCTCCTTCCCGGCGTACCGAAACAAAATCTCCGGCGGGATGCGATCCATCATCCGCTGTAGATTGGCATAATCGGCTTTCAGCTGTGCCTCCGCCATGCGCTGGGCGAAGGCTTCAGATGAGGTGTCTTTTAATTCATTTTTCAACTCGGCATTGTCCGCTTTTAGAGCGCGGATGGCTTTGTCGTATTTCTTGGTCTGGGTCACAAACCTCCCCATCTGGGGGAAGAATTTCTTGAGGGCAGCTTCCAACTCTGCGGCGGTCTTCTTGGAGTTGAGCGGGCTGATCCCATCCAGCAGTGACATGATATACTGCGCCTGCTTGTTCAGGTTCGCCGCCTGCTTGAAGATCCGGGGCGGGATATGATCACGCCCGGTCTTGCTGGCGCTCTCGCCCCGCTCCAGATCCGGGTACTTTTTGACCATGTGCTCCCAAAACTCATCTTGCCATTGGGTAAGCCTTTTTCGGTTGCCCACGATCTCCTTGGCACAGAGGCGTCCAGGTACAAAGGAAAAGTGCATATGGGGCGTCTTCTCGTCCATATGCACCACGGCGGATATGTAGTTTTCCTGGCTGAAATGCGCATGGAAGAACTTCATGGCTTCCTCAAAATAGGCTCGGATTTCTTTCTTAGACTTGCCCTTGAAAAATTCCGGGCTGGCTGTCACCAACACCTCCACCACCCGGATGCTGTCGGAACGGGTACGGCAGCCCACCTCGGCGATACGCTTCTCGGACATAGCTCGGTATTTGCCTGTGGGCTCTACCATGTGGAAGTTGTCCTTGCTCCGGCTGGTATCCACGTCAGGATTGCTGGCGTAGACCTCTTTGGTGCGCTCGTTGTGGGCCTCAATCCGGCTGATCTCCGGCCCCTTGTACTTGGCAAAGCGCAAGATGGCGTGTTGAGGCTTGTCCATCATACATCCCGACCTTCCTGGGGCTTCCAGCGTTTGGAATAATAATGGTCGCACACGACGATGCCCATGCGGAAGCTCTGTTTACAGTCCTGGGTGCAGCCCCGGCAGATGGGGTTATATGTAATACGGTGGCGGTCGTTGAGGAAAAATGACCATTCCTCCCGCCGCTTTTTGCTCATTCGCGGCATTCAATTCCTCTTCGAAAATTAGGGAACCTCTGAATAATTCCACTTATTCTGGATTCAGGGCCGTCAAAGCCGCTCAAAAAATGCGCAGATGCAGCCTGAATCCAGAATAAGTGGAATTATTCAGAGGTTCCTTAGGAGAAAAATCCAACACTACGAAATCAAATGTGTCGAATGATAGGAATAACCAAGGCAATTTGATATTCAAAAAATGGCAATGACAGGCTAAGGTGTCTATGATAAAATAAAGTCAAAAATTAAACGCAGTTCAACTGGATGTGACAAAGATTGTGAGTTGACTTTACTCTGGGATGTGGTTGCTATGATCGTGTCGGAGCGATGAGATTTAGGTTGAAATGGAGCGGTAGGATTACGGCATTTGTAACGAAATGTGACGGACATGTCGCGATATTCATAGAAAGGGTATTAACAGATGGTTAAATATACTATTAAGCGTATTTTCTTGCTGATCCCCGTAATGCTTGGTGTTATGCTGGTCGTCTTTCTCTTTCAGGCGGTTTCAAATGATGACCCGGTCGCTATGCTTTTGGGGTTTAACGCGACCCCGGATCAGGTCGCTGCACTAACAAAGAAACTGGGACTGGATCAGCCGATTTTTGTCCAGTACATCAAATATGTGTGGAATTTCTTCATCCATTTTGATTTGGGTACATCGTACACCAGCGGACGGCCGGTCCTTATTGAAATTATGCAGCGTTTCCCCTATACTGTAAAGCTCGCGATCGGTTCTGTGCTGATTGGCATGGTTTTAGGTTTGCCGCTGGGTATTCTGTCGGCTGTTAAGCAATACTCGTTTTTTGATAATGCCACACTAGTTGTTTCCGTGTTTCTTTCATCGTTCCCTCAGTTCTGGTTTGCGCTTTTGCTGATCATTCTGTTTTCTGTTAAACTCGGCTGGCTGCCTTCCAACGGTGTAGCAACATGGAAGTCTTGGATTCTGCCAATGGCGGTTGTTGGCATTGGCTCTATGACGGCGCTGATACGAACGACGCGCTCCAGTATGCTGGAAACGATCCGGCAGGACTACATTATGACTGCAAGAGCAAAGGGGCAGACTGAATATAAAGTCATTGCACATCACGCGGTCCGTAACGCATCTATTCCGGTCGCAAATGCCGTCGGAAATATGATCGGCGGACAGTTGGGCGGCTCTATTATCATTGAAACGGTCTTTGGCGTCCCCGGCATAGGTCAATATGCGGTCCAGGCCATAAGTACACGAAACTACCCGGCTGTTTTGGGCAGTATTGTGATACTGGCGTTTATTTTTGCCGTCATCAACCTGATCCTTGACCTTATATATACCGTCATTGATCCGAAACTAAAGATGACCTTTGTTTCGTCAGCCAGCAATCGAAAGAACAAGAGACTTCTTGCGGCGATGAAGTCGGAGAATTAAGTTCATGGCAGGAAAAGAAAACGTAAAGCTCTTCTAAATTGTTTAAAGGCGGTGAAGTTTTTGGCTAAGTATGTAACTCCAGAGATGGAAAAAATCAACAGCCGGAAAGCAAAGAAAAAGGAAACAGAATACAATTATTGGAAAGATGCGTGGAAACGCCTCAGAAGGAACAAGGTATCCATGATCGGACTGGCGATTATCGTTCTGCTTCTTCTGATAGCTATTTTTGCCAACCAACTGATTCCGTATTCTTATGCGGCAATTGACCCACTCAATGCATATCAAAGCCCGAGCGCGGAACACCTGTTCGGCACAGATAACCTGGGGAGAGATATCTTCAGTCGCTGTATTTATGCTACACGTATCTCGTTGCCAATGGCGTTTGTCTGCGCTGCGATCTCCGTTATTGTGGGCGGCCTCTTGGGTTTGATATCGGCCTACTTCATGGGAATAACCGACCAGGTGGTCATGCGTGTCATGGACGTGCTACAGGCCATTCCGGGAACACTAATGGCGATATGTGTGGTCGCCTGTATTGGCACGGGCATCCCACAGCTGATTTTGGCGATTGCGATCAGTAGTGTGCCTATGTTGGCGAAAACAGTCCGATCTGCGGCACTTACGGTTCGCGATAGTGAATTTGTCGAGGCGTCCCGTGCGGTCGGCGCCGGGAATCTCAGTCTTATGTTCTCCCATATCATTCCAAACTGCGTTGGGCATGTGATCTTGTTCATCGTCAGCTCGGTTTCAGCAGGTATAATGCTGATTTCGGGTATGAGCTACATAGGACTTGGCATTCAGCCGCCCACACCTGAATGGGGCTCATTACTGTCGGAGGGAAAGACTTATATCCAGAGCTATCCGTATATGGTCATTTTCCCGGGAATTATGATCCTAATTACGGTTTTTGCATTCAATGTTCTCGGAGACGGTGTTCGTGACGCATTGGATCCCAAATTGAAATAAGCTAAGAAGAGGAGGGTTCATATGCAAGACAATACTTCCGTTGCGGAAAGGGACATTTCCCGCGAACGGCCAGACGAGGTTGAAAGCGAAAATTTGGTCGAAGTAAAAGATTTGCGCGTCCATTATGTTGTGGATGATGGTGTGGTCGAGGCTGTCAACGGCGTCAGCTTTTCCATCAAAAAAGGTGAGACATTTGGGCTTATTGGTGAGACCGGCGCCGGAAAGACAACAATCGCGCTGAGTATTCTGCGCCTGCTGCCCACTTTACGTAGCCGGGTCATACATGGGGAGATCCTGTTCGATGGGGAGAATCTTCTTGAAAAGAATGAAAAGCAGATGCATAAGATTCTCGGTAAGAAAATCAGCATGATCTTTCAGGACCCCATGACCGCGCTCAATCCTGTGCATCGAATAGGCGAACAGATCGCCGAAGTTATCAAGATACACAACCCGGATATGCCGAAGGGCGAGATTGAGATCGAGGCTACAAAAATGCTCAATCTAGTTGGCATCCAGTCAGATCGATATAAAGACTACCCATTTCAGCTCTCCGGTGGCATGAAGCAGCGTGTCGTGATTGCCATGGCGCTGGCCTGCCAACCGGACCTGATCATTGCAGACGAACCGACTACTGCGCTCGACGTTACTATTCAGGCGCAGGTGTTGGAGTTGATGAAAGACCTGAAGAATCGATTCAATACCTCTGTATTGCTCATTACTCACGACTTTGGCGTGGTGGCCGATATATGTGACAAGTGTGCGGTGCTATATGCTGGAGAAATTGTGGAATGTGGCACATTGCAGGATGTTTTCGGTGATCCAAGGCATCCTTATACAATCGGCCTTTTCAATTCCTTACCCAGCCTCAGCGAAGAAGTCGAGTCGTTAAAGCCCATCCCGGGGCTGATGTCGGACCCCATGAACCTGCCAACTTATTGTACGTTTGCTGACCGTTGCGACCGCTGTGTTAAAAGCTGCCGGGAGGGGGATCCGGTATTGCGGGAGGTTTCGCCCGGGCACCTGGTGAAATGCTTTAACGTCGAACAGTAAGCGAGGTAAGTACGATGGCTTTGATAGAAGTTAAGAACCTAAAAAAATATTTCCCGGTTTCCAGCGGCATCCTCCATGCAGTAGATAACGTAAGTATGGAAATTGAAGAAACAAAGACGATGGGAATCGTAGGAGAATCCGGATGCGGCAAGTCGACCCTTGGAAAGACGGTCCTCAGAATGCTGGCACCCACGTCGGGACAGGTCCTTTTTGACGGCACAGACATTATGTCCTTTGGCCGCAGAGAAGCTCATGAAATGCATACGAAAATGCAGATGATTTTCCAGGATCCCTACTCGTCCCTGGACCCACGCAAGAGCATAACGCAAATTATTGCGGAGCCGATCAAAATATTCAAGCGTGCAAGCGGCAAGAAGGATTTGAACAGGCAGGTCAAGGACCTAATGGACACGGTTGGGATTGCCTCCCGTTATGCCAATGCATATCCACATGAACTCGATGGCGGACGCAGGCAGCGCGTTGGCATCGCAAGAGCACTAGCCCTAAATCCCCGATTCATTGTGTGCGACGAGCCTGTATCCGCGCTGGATGTATCCATTCAAGCGCAGGTTTTGAATCTGTTGCGGGAGCTGCAGCATGATAAGGGACTCACGTATATGTTTATTACCCATGACCTGTCGGTCGTCAAGTACATATCTGATGATATTTGTGTTATGTACTTGGGGCAGGTGGTGGAAAAGTGTGAGACCAAGCGACTTTTTAAGAATCCCTCTCACCCCTATACCCAGGCGTTGCTCTCCGCGATTCTTGAGCCGGATATAACCAAGAAGACGAACAGGATCATCCTGCAGGGAGAACTTTCATCCCCAATCAATCCGCCAAAGTACTGCCGCTTTGCCCCACGGTGCAGATACGCCACCGATGAGTGTTTTGAATCGGAGCCGGAGCTGAAGGATATCGGAGATGGCCATCTTGTGAAGTGCCACAAGGTGGAAGCGGCCAAATCCTAGCATAATGCGCAAAATCCCTTTATATAAAATCTTTTGAAAGGAACGAAAAGGATGAAAAAACTGTTATCACTATTGATGGCGCTGGTCATGATCTTTGCTTTGTGTGCCTGCGGCGGCAGTTCTGATGCCAGCACCACAGAAGAGGCTCCCGCCCAGGGGGCTGCCTCCGAGAACGAAGTTGCCCCTGCTGACGACGCAGAGGCCGCTCCTGCTGACGATGCTGATGCGACTGACGAGGACGCTTGGGTCGGCAAGACCCTCGTAATCGCCTGCGCCGCGGAGATGGACTCTCTTCTCATTCAGGCAACTACCCCCGGCCAGAGCGAGCTGTGGGTGGGCGCCACGATGTACCAGAGACTGTATGATACGGATGCCAATGGCGAGAACTCCCCCTGCCTTGCCACAGGTTATGAGTGGGTGGACGATACCCACCTGAGAGTGTTCCTGCGCGACGATGTGTATTTCACCAACGGTGAGCTCATGACTGCAGAGGACGTTATCTACAGCTTCCAGCTGGGCCTGGAAGGCGCCAACGCCGCGAGCTATTCTAGTGTTAATGTGGAAGAATCTGTTGCCGAGGATGACTTTACTGTTGTTCTTGCCCTCAACAGCGTCGATCCGTTGTTCCCCATCAACCTGAACGACACAGCCTTTGCCATTGTCAGCAAAGCTGGTGTCGAGGCGACCGGCGGGCTGTCGGCCTGCCAACTTGATCCGTCGCTGATCACCTGCGGCCCCTACAAGTTTGTGGAGTGGGCCTCCGGCCAGTATGTTATGGTGGAGTACAATGAAAACTACTATGACACCAGCTATGTCCCCTCCTATCAGTATATCAAGTTCATCTTTGTCGGCGACAGCGCAGCCCGTGCGCTTGCCGTGGAGAGCGGTGACGCCGCGCTGGCTTGCGAGTTCTCTTTGAGCGATATACTTCCCTATCAGGACAATCCCGACTATCAGGTATATCCTATCGCGGTCGATACTACGATCGACCTGTTTCTGAACTGTACTGGGACCGTCTTTGAAAATGAGACGCTTCGGCAGGCCATCGGTTACATGATCGACTGGGAAGCTTGTGCGAAGGTTGCGGCCGGTGATTATGCCACGCCTGTTGAGGGATCTGTCGCGGAGATTGACCCTTACTATTATGACTACTATGACAGAGAGTACAATCCTGAAAAGGGCATGCAGATGCTGGCCGATGCCGGCCTGGAGAATGTCGAGTTCACGATTGTGGTCGATCCCACCGGCACTACCTATCATGATGTCGCGGTTATGATTCAGGCTTACCTGTTTGAGTGCGGCGTCAACGTTACCCTGGATACGCCTGACCAGGCCGTGTTCTTTACCGCAACCCAGACTGGTGAATATGACAGCTATCTCAGCGGCGCTGCGCCGGCTTCCACGATGGCGAAATTTGCGACGGCCTACTATGACGACGTGAACACCAGAATGTTCAATATCGGCGGCGCTCGTGTCTCCGACGATCATCTGACCGAGCTGGTTTCCATCATTAACTCCACCTTTGACGAGGACGAGCGTATCCAAGCCTATGAGGACCTGCAGAAGGCCAACATTGAGCACCGTTATATCTACGGTGTTTGCAACAACCTGACCTTTGACCTGGCAACGCCAGATATTACCAACTTTGTCTATGGTAGCAGCAACACACATCTGCTGTCTCAGTACATTGTACCTGTGGAATAATAGAAATTAGGAAAGCAAATAAACAAATCATATCCAGCACCCCCCCGGATCAACACCGGGGGTGTGTTTCAGACCCCAGGTCGCATGAAGGCTGCTTATAGGAACGGGAGAGGCACTTTGAGTAAGAGTAGAGAATGGTATTTCAGGGGCTACGAAAGCGTAGAGCATGTAACGGCGTCAGGAAGGCGAATCAGAGAACTTGTGTATACCGGAGATTACTACGGTATACAGGACTTGACGATTGAACAACTGAAAAAATATAAGATTATTTTTTCCATTATGTATCTTTTGGGCGTCGCCGTGTATCTCACCGCCTCTCTGTGGCAGACCGGGACGGCATCCTCTCTGTGGGTCTCGGCACCTCACCTACTGGCGTTTTTCCCGCTCATCTATCTGGGCCTGGCATTGGGAAATTTCCTTACGGCAGAGGAGAAATGGCCCTATCGGCTTGTCCGGCTGATCTCAGAGCGGGCCCGATGGATCTGCAGAGCGATCGTGTTGCTCACGGGCGTTTCATGCATGGCCTATTGCGTCATTGTCATATTAAGATGGACCGTTGTCTGGGGGGATCTGCTGTATGCGCTGCTTTTGGCGGCGGAAATCTTGGAAACGATGTATGTTTTGCGGTTTCAAAAGAAACATCCGGTCATCATGCTACCCTCCGCGCCGCAAAAATAACCGCGGGCAGCCATGACTCTTTCTTACCGTGGAACAATGAATGTGGTGCGGGATCATATAAACTATTACTGAATATAAGGGAAAAGTAGTGTGAAAGACTATCGGATTTTAGGCCCGCCTAAAAGGGCGCAACAAACGAGC
>CAZESU010000073.1:0-10074 GCA_964515275.1 uncultured Oscillospiraceae bacterium | reverse complement strand
AGACCAAAAGGAGGTGCAACCATGGCAAAAGCAAGCGAAAAGTACGAAGTAATGTACATCATCAACCCCAACTTCACTGAGGAGCAGACCGCCGCTGTTGTTGAGAAGTTCAAGGCACTTGTTGAAGCAAATGGTACTCTGGAAGAGCTGGAGGAGATAGGTAAGCGCAAGCTCGCTTACGAGATCAACTACATTTCCGAGGGCTACTATGTGCTGATGAAGTTCACCAGCGGACCCGAGTTCCCCGCCGAGCTGGATCGTATTCTCGGTATCACCGATGGCATTCTGCGTCGCCTGATCACCCTGCGTGCAGAGTAAGGAGCGACAAGTATGCTGAATCACATCACCATTATGGGCCGTCTGACCCGTGACCCGGAGCTCAGATACACCCAGTCCCAGACGCCTGTGGCATCTTTCACCCTTGCAGTTGACCGCGATTTTGGCAGCCGCGATGGCGGAGAGAAGCAGACCGATTTTATCGACTGCGTTGCATGGCGTCAGACCGCCGAGTTTGTCAGCAAGTATTTCCAGAAGGGCAGCATGGCCGTTGTTTCCGGCCGCCTGCAGATCCGCGACTGGACCGACCGCGAGGGCGGCAAACGCCGCAGCGCTGAGGTCGTTGTTGACAATATTTACTTTGGCGAGAGCCGTCGCCGCGAAAGCAACGAGGGCAGCCGCTACGACAGCCGCAGCAGCTATTCCGGCTACGAGGCACCCAGGAGTTCGAGCCCCGCTCCCTCCTCCCCTTTCTCCGACCTGGATGACGGCGACGGCGAGCTGCCGTTCTAAATTATTTGATAGGAGGATACAGCTTTGGCTTTCGATAAGAACAACCTCAAGAATCGCAAGCGCAGAAAAGTTTGCCAGTTCTGTGTTGATAAGGCTACCAGCATCGACTACAAGGACACTGCAAAGCTTCGCCGCTATATGTCCGAGCGCAGCAAGATCCTGCCTCGTCGTACTACCGGTGTTTGCGCCATGCATCAGCGTGAGCTCACCGAGGCAATCAAGAGAGCACGTCAGATCGCTCTCCTGCCCTATGTGACCGACTGATTTTTAAAAAATTCTCCCGTACCTGTGGGTGCGGGAGTTTTTTATTTGTTCAAAAGTCCCCGCCTCTTGTTCCTGATCCTTGGAGACCTGCAAAGTCACCGCCGCATCCTCGCTTTTCACAATGCCCTGCTCGCTGAGGCTCTTGATGACGGTATAAGTGGCGGCCTTACTCCAGCCCAGCTTCTCCTCGCAGAGCTTTACCAGGACCGTGCTTTTCATCGGTTCGTTTTCCCACAGGATCAGGCAGATGCGACATTCGCTTTCAAATACTTTCGGTACAGACATTTGACCCCCTGCTAAAAAATCGAATGGATTAGGCCTGTTTTGTCAATCCCTTTTATACATATCCGTACAGACCCCGGACAGACACCTCGCCGAAGCGGATATTTTCCCGCGTTCCCTCCGGATATTCCACAAGGAGGGAGAAGTCATCGAAGATGCTCAGAGCCTTGGCCCGCCGCCCTGCTGCCAGCACCTCTCTGCCGCAGTTGACACAGAGGGCCCGGTATTCTTCAAGGCAAGCTCCTTTATTTTCTTTCCAGCAGTCAACCATCCGGTCAAGCTCCGAAACCAGCTGCCGTGCCATCGTTTCCAGCTCCGTCTTTTTCCCACTGTACCTATACAGGGAAATTGCCACATGGTCAAGCTCCGGTGGGAATGCCGCTGTATTCACATTCACGCCGATGCCCACCACCAGATACAGCCCGTTTTCGTCGGAAGCCGACTCTGTCAAAATGCCGCAGAGCTTTTTGCCGCCCAGCACCACATCATTGGGCCATTTGATGCCGCAGCACAGACCGGACACCTGTTCCACAGCCCTGCACACCGCCACCGCCGCTGAGGGGGTGATGCTGAGACTCTCCTCCGCCGGACAGCCCGGCCGCAGCAGCATGGACAGATACAGTCCCCCTTCCGGCGAGGCGAAGGAGCGCCCCTTTCTGCCCCGACCTGCACTCTGGGCAGCAGCGATAACCACGGTTTTGTCCGGCGCTCCCTGAGCCGCCAGGCGTTTTATTCTGGTATTCGTGGAGTCCACGCAGTTCTCGAACCAGACCGGTGCACTCCTTTCCATGCCGTTAAAATTCATTTCTGCCCCAATGTAAGCTGAAAATAGTCCGTAAGGGTCTGCAAGGAGCCGGCGACGATATCCGTTTTGGTTTCATCGAAGGGCAGGGGGCCGCCGTCTGCCCGGCAGCACATGCCGCCCGCCTCGCTCAGGATAAGCGCACCTGCCGCATAGTCCCACAGAGACAGAGACAGTTCAAAATACAGTCCGGCACGGCCGGCTGCCACGCTGCAAAGGTCCAGCTCCGCCGAACCCTGACGGCGCAGATCCAGACTTGCATCGAACATTTTCTGGGCGAGAGCAAAGGTCTTTTCCTTCCGCTCCGGCAGATAGGGGGAGGTGCCGAAGCAGACCACGCTGTCTTTCAGCGCCGCATCGCTGACCCGTATCGGCTTGCCGTTAAGGAAAGCGCCCTGGCGGAGAACCGCGCTGAACATCTCGTCCACATAGGGGTTATATACCGCCGCTGCGCACAGCCTGCCGCCCTCCGCGTAGGCCACGGAAATACAGCTGTGGTTGAAGCCGTGGACAAAGTTCATGGTGCCGTCAATCGGGTCGATGATAAAGAGCTTTTCCGCGGTCAGCCCCTCCTGCTCGTTCATCTCCTCGCAGAAGAAACCGGCATCAGGCACCGCTTTTTTCAGAAGCTCCTCCAAAAGCTCCTGAACCTTCCGGTCATATTCCGTCACCACGTCCCGGCGGCCGGTCTTTTTCTCCGTCATTACGTCGTGCGCCTGCATCATAAGTTCTGCCGCCTGTTTCTCCGCTGCAATGATTTTATCGCACAATTCTTTATAGTTATCTGTATTCACAGTGCCACCTCTTCATAAATTTTCGTCCTCAATATATCATTCTCTGCCCATCCGGTCAATATAAAAACGCATCGAGGAATATCTCCGGTGCGCGTTATCCCGTATGTACTTCGTTTCAAATAGGAAGGTATTGCTTCAGTAGGTCTTTTACTCGCTCGGCATCGGGTATGGCGTACATGGCAAAATTATCGCAAAGGCCGGTTTCATCGTCTATGCACACGCCCGCGAGTACTGCCGTTCTCCACGCCTTTGGCTTTGCCTTTACAGCCCTCTCGCCGCAGAGCAGGGAGTTGTGCCCATCTTCATCTGTGCAGAATTTAGCTTCGCTTATGCTGGAATACTCTACGCTCTTGGCCCTGTCTGTCCCGATGAAGAGCCGCTTGTTGGTTATGGCATACGTTATGCTCTTTCTTATCTTGGAAGCATCCATAAAAGTACGAAGTACAATAAATATTCCGCACAGCACAATGACTAATCCTTTACTGTCATTCCCAATGCCTCCGAGTTTTAGTATAACGGCACTTCCCTTTTGCGGAAGATCGCCGCAAAAGTCGTCTCATACAGTTCTTAACGCACCTGCGGTGCTATAAAAAGGTTTTCAGCCTTTTTCATAAGAACTGGTTAAGACGCCGATAAGAAATGATCAACGCCTGAGCGGTTTGCATCAGGCGCTGAGAGTTTATTGTGTCTATTATTTGTCCTTATTCTTGTTTTCTTTGCGTAGGCACCTTAACCGAAGGCGCTTCCTCTTTTCGGTACAGCTGTTCCCGCTCCATGCGGCGGCGCTTTTCACGCAGATGCTTCCGTCGCAGGCTGCGGTAGCGGAGAACAAGTGCAAAGTATCCCACGATCAGCAGCACCAGAATAATGATAACAGCCTTGACCCAACCGCGGTCAAAGATGTCATGCAGGCGCGTCTTCAGATATTCCGTCTTGGACATATCGATATCGACATTGGTAACCAGGTCGATGGTCCCATAATTCACCCCGTCAATGCTGATGGAAGCCTGACCCAGCACGGTTCCCGCCTTGATGGGAGCCACCAGTCTGTCCTCAAATACGGTAATTTCCAGCGTTCTGGTCGTCTCGTCCACATCATTCGGAAGCAGGAGCGTCACGGTTCCCGCCGGGCGGAGGATGGCGCTCACATCCCCTTCCGCCAGATCCACAGTCGCTTTTGCCACAGGGTCGGCAGAGGTAAGGACTTCTCTGTAGGAGAAGTTGTCGAATACCCAGTTATAGAGTTTGATGGAGTCGGCAAAGTTGTCATAGGTATCGGATCCGGTATTGAGCGCACCGCCTCCGCCCAAAACCACTGCCAGCATATTCATGTCGTTCTTTTCCGCAGTGGACACAAGGCAGTATCCCGCCGCCTGGGTGAAGCCCGTTTTGACGCCGGCAGCATATTCATACACATAGCCGGAGCCGTAGGCTCCCTTGGACGTGATGAGCGCGTTGGAGCTGTAATACTGACGCAGCGGGTTTACATTGGTCGCCGGGACCTCGAAATAGTCCGTATTGCAGATATTCATAAAATCTTCGTGCTTTATGGCCTCTCTTGTAATAAGATAAAGGTCGTAAGCCGTAGTCTTGTTTTCAGAGGAAAGGCCGTTGGGATCTGCAAAGCTGGTATTTGTACAGCCCAGCGCCGCTGCCTTCTCGTTCATCTGTGCAACAAAGGCATCGATGCTGCCGGCCAGATGAACGGCAATGACATTGCAGGCATCGTTCGCAGAGTGGATCAGGGCGCATTTTATGTAATTCCCAAAGCTCATCTCCTCGCCGGAGACGATACTGGCGTTGCTGCTTGAAGAGTCCATGCCGGCCTGACAATTCTCCGGAGCCGTTACCATCTCATCCATGGTGCATTGACCGTTTTCCACGGCCTCTATGGCCAGAAGCCCCGTCATAATCTTGGTAAGGCTTGCGGGAGAACGCTGCTCATCCATATTTTTTGAATATAATATCCTGCCGCTGTTCAAGTCGGCGACCAAAGCAGCCTGTACTGCAAGCGCAGGCTCATCCAGAGCCAGAGCAGCAGGCGACCAGGCGGTCATAACAAGGCAGATGATCAGAAGCAGAGGGAAAATTTTAATTTTTTTCATTTTGTTCTCCCGTTTTTCCCGGAATGTGTTATAGTATATAAGGGTGTTTACAGCCATGATTATACACAGGCAAAAATTAAGATAACAGATGGCGGAAGTTTATGATTTGCTTAAGGAAAGCTGACCTTTTATGTGAATATCCACATCCATATAAAATGTTCATGGGAATATTATACGGTTTGGGGCGCGGAAATGCAACACCAAATCACACCAGAATTATCCGGGAGGTCTCTATTTGAGCAAAAGACGAACCCTCATCCTTTGCCTTCTGCCGGCTTTGGTATTTTCTGCCGCTATACTTTTGCTGCGCTTTCCGGTAAGGAATCCGGGTCGTGTGGATATCTCTGCCAGGTTCGCCGTCGAGGAAGACATTCTTACCGGAGGAGATGGGGAAAGTCCCGCTCTTGAGCTGCTGCCCGGTGAAAAGCTGGATATCAACACCTCCACCGCTCAGGAGCTCATGAAGCTGCCCGGAATAGGCGAGGTTCTGTCTCAGGCTATTGTGGACTACCGGCAGAAAAACGGAGATTTTTCCTGTATTGAGGATATAATGAATGTGGACGGTATTGGAGAAGGCAGGTTCTCCGCCATTGAAGAATACATCTGCGTAAGAGGTGCGTCATGAAGATTCTTGTTGTCGATGACGAGCGGCTGCTTGTCAAAGGCATAAAATTTAACCTTGAAAACGAGGGCTATTCCGTTGACGTCTGTTATAACGGCGAGGATGCCGTAAACATGGCTCGCAGTGGAAATTACGACCTTATTATACTTGACCTGATGATGCCGAAAAAAGACGGACTTCAGGCATGCCAGGAGATACGGAGCTTTTCCACTGTGCCGATTATCATGCTCACCGCCCGAAGTGAAGGGGCGGATCTACTGATGGGCTTTGAGTCCGGAGCAGACGACTATATTACCAAGCCCTTCAACATCCTTGAGTTAAAGGCCCGGATACGGGCGCTCCTGCGCAGGGCGAGCATCTCCGCTCCGCAGGCTGCATCCTCCTCCGTGCTCACAAAAGGACACATATCCATTGATTCCGAGAAGCGCAGCGCTTCCAAATGCGGCGTTCCGGTGGAGCTTACCATGAAGGAATTTGACCTTGTCGAGTTTTTGATGCGAAATCCCGGCAGGGTATACAGCCGGGAAAGTCTGCTGGATCTGGTCTGGGGTTATGATTATCAGGGCGATACCCGTACGGTGGACGTGCATATACGGCGAATCAGGGAAAAGCTGGAGCTGAACCCTGCGCAGCCGGAGTACATCATCACCAAATGGGGCGTAGGCTATTACTTTGCCGACAGGAGCTGAATTATGCGCAGTATCCGTTTTCAGTTCTTGGCCTTTATCGTTGCTGTATTGCTTATACTGCTCATCCTGCTCAACACCTTTCCTCTGGCTTCATCAAGGGATCTGGTGTTTGAGGAAAAGAAAGACTCTATGGCAAGTCAGGCGGCGGTCATCGCCTCCTCTCTGTCCGGTCTTGAAAGGCTGACTCAGGAGAGTACGGCAGAAGTGCTGAAGCTGCTGGATATCCGCGGGTTTTCCCGAACGGTGGTCATTGATGCGGACGGTCTCATCCTGTACGATGACGGGGGAAAGACCGGCGTAACAACCGACATTGCGGAACTGATTACCGCTCTCGGCGGAAAAACGGTGTTTCGCTCGGTGTTCGCGGACGATGCCTTTACCAGCGCTTATGCCATGCCGGTGGTCAATCATGGCAGCACCACGGGAGCCGTCTACCTCTATGAGTACGACGTGGAACGGGCAAAGATTATCCTTGACATCCAAAACGAGATTCGGGTAATGTCTATCGCCATCGTGCTGGCAGCTCTCGTGATGGCGGCAGTCTTTTCCGACCTGCTGCTGCGGCGCATGCATGAGCTTGTGCGCTCCATGCGCATAGTCGCCGGGGGAGATTACAGTCACCGTCTTGCCGTGCGTGGGCAGGACGAACTGACAGAGCTGGGCAACGAGTTTAATATGCTGACGGAAAGGCTGGACGAGACAGAGCGTCAGAGACGTCGTTTCGTGTCCGATGCCTCACACGAGCTCAAGACCCCCCTGGCCTCCATTCGTCTGCTGTCTGACAGCATCGTACAGAATGAAAACATGGACATGGATACGGTGCGGGAGTTTGTCGCAGACATCGGCAATGAGGCTGAACGACTCCAGCGTACCACGGAAAAGCTGCTGGACCTGTCCCGGCTTGACGACGGGGTACAGGTAGTGCCGGAGCCTGTGGACGTAAAGCAGGTATCAGTGGACGCACTGGTAATGCTCCGCCCGCTGGCGGAAGAAAAGCAGGTGAAGATACGCTGTGAGCTGGATGATGGCTGTGTGGTCATGGCCACCACCGACGATATGTTCCACATTATTTTCAACCTGATGGAAAACGCTATCAAATACAATGTACCCAATGGAAGCGTTCGTCTCATTTTGAAGGGGGACGAGAACAGTATCTATCTGACCGTTGAGGACACGGGAATAGGAATTCCCGAAAAGGACCGACTTAATATATTCTCCAGGTTCTACCGCGTGGACAAGTCCCGTTCAAGGGAGGCCGGCGGCAGCGGACTTGGTCTGAGTATAGTACACGACGCGGTGCTTGCACACGGCGGCACCATTGCCGTAGGACAAAATAAACCGCAGGGCTCCCGCTTTATCGTGAGCTTTCCGCGGCTAACATCGGAGGAAACAGGAATATGAACAACATCGCAAGAATTCAGAAAAAACTTATCGAAAAAGATCTTGATGCCATCCTCATCACTGACGAGAAGAACCAGCGCTACGCTACCGGTTTTGCTTTTACAGACGGCTATGTACTGGTCTCCCGTGAGAAGGCATGGCTCCTCACTGACTCGAGATACATAGAGGCAGCAGAGAGCACGGTTGACAGCTGCATCACCGTGCAGATGTTTGACCGTCAGCACAGCAGGCTGTCTCTCACTATTGCCGCCTTGCAGGAGGCCAGGGTCTCCCGTCTGGGTGCAGAAGAGCAGAAGCAGAGCCACGGTGAATATCTGGGCCTTGAAAAAGAGCTGGGTATGCCCCTTCTGCCCGCACAGGAGATACTGTCCTCTCTGCGTGCCGCCAAGTCTCCCGAAGAAATTGAATATATGCGTCAGGCTCAGCATATCAGCGAGCAGGCCCTTGAAGAGACGCTGCAGGTTATAAAGCCCGGCATGACGGAGCGCGAAGTAGCGGCAGAGCTTGTTTACCGCATGCTCCGCCATGGCAGCGAGGGGAACTCCTTTGACCCCATTGTCATCACCGGCTCCAAGACCAGCCTTCCCCATGGTGTCCCCGGCGACAAAATTGTCTGCGAGGGCGACTTCCTGACCATGGACTTCGGCTGTCTCAAATATGGCTATTGCTCCGATATGACCCGTACTGTCGCCATCGGTCATGCAACGGATGAGATGAAGAACATCTACTCCATTGTGCTGAAGGCTCAGCTTGCCGGGATTGCCGCAGCCCGTGCAGGCATCCCCGGAAGCGAGATTGACGGCGCGGCCCGCAAGGTCATTGAAGATGCCGGCTACGGTAAGTACTTCGGTCACGGCTTCGGCCACAGTCTTGGTCTCGACATCCATGAGGCCCCCAACGCCAATCCGGCCGGCAGCACACTCATGCCTGTAGGCGCGGTAGTCAGCGCAGAGCCGGGAATCTATCTGCCCGGCAGATTTGGCGTTCGCATCGAGGATGTAATGGTCCTCAATGAGACCGGCTGTGAAGTCATAACCAAAGCCCCCAAGGAGCAGCTTATTATCCTGTAAACGCAGGTTTTTTGGAAAAGGTCCTTGCAAAAAGCGCATATATACTGTAAAATACATGAGTTAATACTATTATTTTATAATTTATTATCGGGAGGTCCCATTTATGATTACAGCAGGCGATTTCAGAAACGGCGTTACCTTTGAAATGGACGGACAGGTCATGCAGGTTATCGAGTTCCAGCATGTCAAGCCCGGCAAGGGCGCAGCCTTCGTCCGCACCAAAATGAAAAACGTTATTACCGGCGCAGTCACCGAAACTTCTTTCAACCCCACCGCAAAGTTTGAGAACGCTACCGTTGACCGCGTCACCATGGAGTACAGCTATTCCGATGGCGGCCTGTACTACTTCATGAACCCTGAGACCTATGAGCTGGAGCCTGTTGACGAGGCCGTTCTGGGCGACAACTTCAAGTTTGTCAAGGAAAACATGGAGTGCACCATCTACTCCTATAAGGGCAAGGTCTTTAACGTGGAGCCTCCCTTCTTCGTGGAACTGGAAGTAACCCAGACCGATCCGGGCTTTGCCGGCAACACCGCCACCAATGCAACCAAGCCCGCCACGCTGGAGACCGGTGCCGAGATCAAGGTTCCCCTGTTCATCGAGCCGGGTGAGAAGGTCAAGATCGACACCCGTACCGGCGAGTACCTGTCCAGAGCATAATTTTGCAGAAAAGGGGAGATGCTAACCGTCTCCCCTGTTTTTGACTTCACCATCACAAAGGAGGTTTTCTTATGACGATTGTGGAAAAGGTCGCATACCTGAAAGGGCTGACCGAGGGACTCGGTGTAACGCCCGACTCCAAAGAGGGCAAACTTTGGGGTGCGCTGAACGAGCTTCTGTCTGACATGGCCCATGAGATCGAAGACCTTCAGGCCAGCAACCTTGACTTTGCCGAGGCGCTGGACGACATCAGCGAGGATCTCACCTATCTTGAGGAGCTGACCTGCGATCTGGACATGCCTGAAGACATGCCGGATGAGGACGACTGTGACGGAGACTGTTCTTCCTGCCAGTTTGACTGCGGTGCCTTTGACGAGGACGACGAGGATGATGAAAACGAGGAAGAACTGAGCTACGACGGTGTGGTGTATGAGGTCACCTGCCCTGTCTGCAACGAAGATATTTCCTTTGACGAGGACACGCTTTCCGGGGGCTCCATCACCTGCCCCGGCTGCGGGGAGACCCTGGAGTTCGATCTGGGCGACGAGGAAGAATAATTTACACAGCAAAGCGGAGGAGGGTAAGCCCTCCTCCG
>CAZESU010000072.1:0-10137 GCA_964515275.1 uncultured Oscillospiraceae bacterium | reverse complement strand
AGGTCTTTGGTCGGATGTACAAAAAAGGCTACATCTATAAAGGCCTGAAGCCTGTTTATTGGTGCCCTAAGGACGAGACCGCCCTTGCCGAGGCCGAAATCGAATATCAGGACGATCCCTGCACCACGGTGTATGTCAAGTTCCCCATGAAGGACGATCTGGGCAAACTGAGCCACATCGACCACAGCAAGCTCTCCTTTGTTATCTGGACCACCACCATCTGGACCCTGCCCGGCAACCTTGCCATCGCTCTGAACCCTGTTGAGCAGTATGCTCTGGTCAAGGCTCCCAATGGCGAGATCTACATCATGGCAGAGTCTCTCACCGACAGGGTGATGAAGATCGGCGGCTTTAACGAGTACGAAATCATCGAGACCCATCCGGGCAGCTTTTTTGAGAATATGCTGGCCCAGCATCCCTTCCTTGACAAGACTTCCCGTCTGCTTCTGGCAGACTATGTCACCATGGACTCCGGTACCGGCTGCGTACACACCGCCCCCGGCTTTGGTGCAGACGACTACCAGACCTGCCTGCGCTACGGTATGGACATGGTTGTCCCTGTGGATGATCAGGGCCGTCATACCGATTATGCCGGAAAATATGCCGGACTCAAAACCGAGGAATCCAACCCCATCATCCTTGCGGATATGAAAGAGAGCGGGGCTCTCTTTGCCTCCGAAGAGATTATCCACAGCTATCCCCATTGCTGGCGCTGCAAGAACCCCATCATTTTCCGTGCCACTCCTCAATGGTTCTGCTCTGTGGACGCCTTCAAAACCGAGGCAGAAGCCGCATGCGACAAGGTGCGCTGGGTACCCGGCTGGGGCATTGACCGAATGAAGTCCATGATCCGCGAACGCGCCGACTGGTGTATCTCCCGTCAGCGCCGCTGGGGTCTCCCTATCCCCGTGTTCTATTGCGAAGACTGCAAAAAGCCCATCTGTGATGACACTACCATCGACGCCGTCAGCAAGCTGTTTGCCGCTGAGGGCTCCAACGCATGGTACGAAGAGAGCGCAGCGGACATCCTGCCTGCCGGCTATACCTGCCCCCACTGCGGCGGCATTCACTTCACCAAGGAGGAAGATACGCTGGATGGCTGGTTTGACTCCGGCTCCACCCATTTTGCCTCCATGAAGAAGGATCAGGGCTTCTGGCCCGCCACCGTTTACCTGGAGGGTCTTGACCAGTATCGCGGCTGGTTCCAGTCCTCTCTGCTGACCGCTGTCGGCGCTTTCAGCCAGGGCGCACCCTTCAAGGAATGCATTACCCACGGCTGGACTGTGGACGGCGAAGGCCGCGCCATGCACAAGTCCCTTGGCAACGGCATGGATCCCACAGAGATTTTCAGCAAATACGGTGCTGACATGATCCGTCTCTGGGCCGGCTCTGCCGACTACCATGTGGATGTGCGCTGTTCCGACGCGATTTTCAAGCAGCTCAGCCAGAGCTATCTGAAGTTCCGCAACACCGCCCGTTACTGCCTTGGTAACCTGGATGGCTTTGACGCAAACGATCTGGTCGCTTCTCAGGATATGGAAGAGCTTGACCGCTGGGCCATCACCAAGCTGAATCAGCTTATTGAAAAGGTCGAAGAAGCATATAATAACTACGAATTTCATGTGATTTCCCATGCGATCAACGATTTTTGTGTCGTAGAACTTTCCAGCTTTTATCTTGACATTATCAAGGACAGGCTGTATTGTGAAGAAAAGAAGGGGCTCAAGCGCCGCAGCGCACAGACCGCTCTTTACCTCATTCTCGACAGCATGGCCAAGATGTTTGCGCCGATTCTGGCCTTCACCTGCGATGAGATCTGGCAGGCAATGCCTCATCGCGAGGGTGATGATGTACGCAACATCGTTCTCAATGAGATGAACAAACCCTTTGCCGAGTATGCGCTCTCACCCGAGGAGCTTGCGAAGTGGGATACCCTTATCGCCGTGCGCAACGACGTAAACGGCATCCTGGAGACCGCCCGCACTTCCAAGCGCATCGGCAAGCCTCTTGAAGCGGCTGTTACCCTTAAGATTGGGGACGAGTCTGCAAAAGCCGCTGTAGACAACATTTCCGACATGAACCTTTCTGAGCTGTTCATTGTGTCCAAGTGTCTGATTGCAGACGATGCCGAGGATGGCGATGCCGTAACCGGTACCGGTTCAAACTTCCCCGGTCTCAGCATCTCTGTTATCGAAGCCCCCGGAACCAAATGCCCCCGCTGCTGGATGCATTCCCAGCAGGCCGACCCTGAAACCGGCCTTTGCCCCCGCTGCGCCGCTGTAGTGGCCGCACTCTGAGGCAACGGTCCTGCCCGCCGGCGACAAAAACAGAAAAGCGTGGCCGGCACAACAATTCGCACGCCGCGGGTCTCACCCGGCGGCAGATTGGAGAAAGATATGCTGTATGCCATAGTTGCTCTTCTGGTCATTATTCTGGACCAGTGGCTGAAGTACTGGGTAGCCGGAAACATTGTTCTTAACACAGGAATCAAAGAGATTATTCCCGGTATCCTCAGCCTTGTAAATATCCATAACGACGGAGCTGCTTTCAGCTTTCTCAGCGGAGGAAGCGCCAGAATTTACTTCATTGTTATCTGCGGTGTTTTCACGCTCGCTGTGATAATCGCTCTCGCCACCAAATTCATCTCCGGCTCCCTTGGCCGCTGGAGCGCCGTATTCGTTATGGCGGGCGGCATCGGCAACTGTATTGACCGTATCCTCTACGGCTTTGTTCAGGATATGTTCAAGCTGGAATTCATAAACTTCCCCGTTTTTAATGTGGCGGACATTTTTATTACCGTTTTCTGTCTCGTGTTCATTCTGTATATCCTTTTCGGCGGCGAAAAGAAGTCTGCCCGCCAGCGTCGTCGTGAAGAGGAGGATTACTACGATGATGACGACGAGGAAGAAGAAGTAAAACCCTCCCGCCGCAAGGCAGCCGCCTTTGCTGACGATGACGATGAAGAGGAAGATGCGCCCATACGTCCTGTTTTCAAGCGCCGTCAGCAGGAAGAGGCCCCTGCCAAACAGCCGGCCCGCAAGGCGCGCCAGCCGAAATATGAGCAGGATTATGAGCAGTTTAAGGCCGCCCGCGCCGCAAGGCAGCAGCAGTCTCCTGCGGTTCCTATTCAGGGAACTCCAGTAGTTGACCCCTCTGACCCCTTTGCTGAATGGGAGAAGGCCAACAGTCGTGTGGAGGCGCAGAAAAACACGGTTCCTGTCCAGAAGCCTGCTGCATCTCAGTCCGTCCCCGTACAGCCTCAGCCAGCACAGGCAGCCCAGCCTGCTGCGCCAACACCTGCGCCGGCGGTACAGCCCGCACCCGCAAAGAACTCCTTCGATGGGCTTGACTTTGATCTGGAAGATATTCTGAACGAATTCAAATAAAACATGGACGATAATATTATCGAAATCACAGCAAAGGAGAGCGGCGATCGCATCGACGCTCTCCTTGCGCGCAATATGGAAGCTCTTTCCCGCAGTGCAGCCCAGCGTTTGATTGCGCTGGGAAATGTCTCCCTGGGCGGCAGGCCGGTGAAAAAGAATTATACATGTTTGGCCGGAGACTGTTTTCAGGTAGTTCTGCCTCCTGTGGACGATATTCCTCTTATTCCTCAGGACATTCCTCTTGATATCGCTTATGAGGATGAGGATCTTGTGGTAATAAACAAGGCCCGCGGTATGGTGGTGCACCCTGCACCGGGTCACCCGGATGGAACGTTGGTAAACGCGCTGCTCTTTCACTGCGGGAATTCTCTGTCTGGTATCGGCGGAGAGAAACGTCCGGGCATTGTCCACCGCATTGACAAGGACACCTCCGGCCTGCTCATCGTTGCCAAAAACGACTTTGCACATCAGGGCCTGTCTGCTCAACTCTCCGATCACAGCCTGTGCCGGGAGTATGAAGCCATTGTCCGCGGAAACCTTAAGGAAGATTGCGGCACGGTTGATGCTCCTATTGGTCGTCACCCTACAGATCGGAAGCGTATGGCCGTTACCTATAAAAATTCAAAGCCTGCCGTGACCCACTGGCAGGTTATTGCCCGTTATCGGGGCTATACCCTGATCCGCTGCAGGCTGGAGACCGGACGTACTCATCAAATACGGGTGCATCTGGCAAGCATCGGTCATCCCCTGCTCGGCGATTTTACTTATGGCTCTCCCTCGCCCGAAAAGGGGCTGGAGGGACAATGCCTTCATGCCGGAAAACTTATGTTTGTTCATCCGCACAGCGGCAAAAGCATGGTCGTGGAAGCTCCGCTGCCCCAATACTTTACAGATGTAGTATCCAAACTTGGTCAAATTATCGGATAAAGGAGAGGTACCTATGAAAAACATCGGAAAACTCGCTGGCGCACTGGTAGTGCTTGCCGCCGTGATCGGGGTTGTCGTGCTGGTAGTCAAGCTGGTGTCCGGCGCGATCAGCCTTCTGGGGGGGCTGATAGATACGATTTTAGGCATAGCAGTCCTCGTTGCATTGATTGCTATTGTTATCTGGATGTTCCGTTATGCGGCGAAGCACAAGTAACAAGTAAAAAACAGCGCCGTTTCCGGCGCTGTTTTCCTGTTTTACTGTTACAAATCAGTAGTTCTCCTTGCGGATTTCAAAGTAGCTCTGGGGATGGAGGCATACGGGGCAGACAGCAGGAGCCTTGGTTCCAACTACGATATGACCGCAGTTACGGCACTCCCAAATCTGTACCTCGCACTTTTCAAATACTTTCTGGGTCTCAACATTGTTCAGCAGAGCGCGATATCTGTCCTCGTGGCTCTTCTCGATAGCAGCGACGCCGCGGAACTTTGCAGCCAGATCGGTAAAGCCCTCTTCCTCTGCCTCCTTGGCCATCCGGTCATACATATCGGTCCACTCATAATTTTCGCCCTCAGCGGCATGGAGAAGGTTCTCTGCGGTGTCGCCCACTTCGCCCAGCTCCTTGAACCAGAGCTTAGCATGCTCCTTCTCATTTTCAGCGGTCTTGAGAAACAGCTCTGCTATCTGCTCAAAACCAGCTTTCTTTGCAACAGAAGCAAAGAATGTATACTTGTTTCTTGCCTGAGACTCGCCGGAGAAAGCTTCCCACAGATTCTTCTCAGTTTTGGTACCTGCATATTTATTAGCCATTGCTGTACTCCTTTCAACGTGCAGTAAAGAATTACGAATCCATATTATCATCGACTTCACAGGAAGTCAACATCACTTGTCCTCACAGCCTTAAATCTCCTGTTTTTTATGTTTTTTCCGCCGCTTGATTCCCCTTACAACTGTCGCCGACACCAGTATAATAAGCGCACTGACCGCAAGAACCACGCCGATTATTCTCTCCGATGCAAGAGTTTTTTCCTCTGGTTCCTGCACATCCTGCACAGGCGGTTCGGTTGTTAAAGGCGTCTCCGCCGCTTCTGCTGCGAGCCGTGCTTCTTCTTCCCGCTTCAATCTTTCCGCTTCTGCCTCGGCTTCCGCTTTGGCCTGCGCTTCCGCCTCCAGCCTTTCTGCCTCCAGTCTGGCATCAAGCTCAAGAGTATAGTCTGTGAGAATCTGTGCTGTTTCGGAAATTATATCCTGGTATAAAGCCTTTCCGTCGGTCATCACCACAACAACGATCGGATTCGGCGTATAGATGATCCCTGCCGTATGGTGCAGATACTCGTAGCTTCCGTATTTCTGCGCTACCTCATACTCTTTTCCAACCGTCAGGTTGAAATATTCGTCAGGCTGCGCCCGTTCCAGGCAGTCAATTATATTGGGAAACTGCTCGTCATTCTTGCACAGCGTTGTCATGACATCCGTCATATACCGGGCGGTAAAGTGGTTGGATGTATAATAGTCGCTGATGAAATAGTCATCCGGCAGATCAGAGTATTTCCTGTAGCTCGTTCTGCATTCTGTCTCTGATCCGAAATACCCCATCATCACAATGGCATCGCTGGTGATAGAATTGACCAGAATTTTTTCCTCTGCAGTGGTCAAATCCTGCCCGTACAGCACCGTGTCCTGCGTAAGCTCCCCTTCATATACCTTTTCCGCAAACAGCATCATCAACGGCACTTTGAACAGGCTTGCGCTGTAATACCATTCATCTGCGTTATAAAACCATTTATCGCCTGTGGCTGTATAGCAATATCCGACGCTGTAGCCAGACTTGCTGATGTTGTTCGCCTGCATATATTCTTCGATTCGGCGGGTAAGTTCCTCCCCGTCGATTGCTCCGCAGTTCTCTGTTTCCCCGACGTAATCATCCGCGTTTGCGCAGACTGCTCCCGACAGCAGCATCGCCGCACATAAGACAAAGCTCAAAATCCCTCGAACAATCTTCATCTTTTTCCCCTATCTCACAGCGACGGAGCCGGAATATCGCTGTCGGCCCGTCTGCTTTCCTCATCTGTCATCCGTTCTGATTCATTGCCGTTGCAAAATAGATTATGTCGCTCGTAAGCCGTTCCTCGCCAAACTGAACGGGATTGATCAGTTCATTGTTTATTATGATGCTCGCCGTTTGACCTCCGTCCAAGGTAAATGCGTTCAAACAGCCTCTTTTCACCATGGCATCGGCCGCCTGTCTCAAGGTTGCCAGGTAATAGTATCCCGGAAACAGGCAATTTATTGTCATTGTAAGGTAATGCCGTTCTCCCAGCTGTCCGATGGCCGCTCTGGCATAGTGGTCGTTTACTTCACCCCATCTGTAATATTCAGGAGTAACATCGATTCCGTTATCAATCATTACCGGTCCGAAGCTGACAGAGAACTGAATATCATTATCGGAAATAAACTCTCTGGCCTCTGCTTCGCTTGAGAACTGATTGCTGTAGCTGAACAGCATGTCCCCATCGGCGGTGAAATAGCAAGTATCGGAGCTCTGGTCAAACCTGTAAAGTTCTCCATCATAAACACAGATGCCGATCTTTCGCGCTGCGTGGTCATAAAGATCCCCTCCGATTGCAAGGACAGCATTTGTCTCCTTCGCAAGCGTGGTGGCGTATTCCAACTCACCCGAGCCAAAGGCGTCTCCCGCAAGCTTTCTCCGAAGCTGAGAGCCATCCGCAATGATTACTTCCGCAAAGGTACCAACAGCAAGCGCTTCCGTCTCCTGCCACTCAAGAACAAGGATCGTCTCGTCCAGATAATATCTGATCATGGTGTCCGGGATCCTCTCGATATCCGGATTCCAAAGAGTTTCCCGGCCGTTGAGAAGCTGCTTTGCAATGGGGGATGCAAGAAGCTCTGTTATCACCGCCGGGTCATCTGTTATCCCGTATTTTGCCTGATCCGGCACGCCTCCTTTTAGCGCACCCGCTTCGATGGAATATTTTTTATATATATAAGGAATGCTTTCTTCGGCTGAAATGTGCAGTTCATCAATATATTCCTCCAGCTTTTCCGGGACGAGCACTTCCGCAAGCTCCTCCGACGGCTGTACTTTCCAATATCCGTTGCGATACGACATGGAAACCATGACGGATTTGGAGGTGATAAAATTACCGGCATTTTGTATCTGATTTTCAAAAGCCTCGTCAAAGATCGGATCCAGAACCCCGGGCAGATAGTTCAGATTTTCGTCATATACCTCTTCTGTGTCGCTGCTTTGCACAAATTCCTCTGCCAGACGTACCGCTTCCGCCTTTATTTCCTCTGCAAGTCTGTCCATATCAAGATAATTCAGCTTGACCTGCTGCTGCGCGGTTTTGGATTCTACCTTGCTTTCGTTCATGATCTCATAGGAAAAGGCAGAGAAATAAGCGTTATGGAGCGCTTTGCCCTGTGCGCTTTCCGGCGCTTCAGACACAAAAGCATCGCTGCTGTCCGCCGTCCAGTGAATTATCGCCTCGGTATCCTGTTCCGCAGCAGCGTCCAGCAATCCGGCTACGCAGTCATCAATATTTGCCAAGCTTTTCATGTTGGCTTTGAAATGAAGGGAACAAACAAAAAGCGCAACTGCGCACAAAATTATCAGCAGCGCCAATTTTATGAATAAGCTTGCTCGCTTCATTCTGTGTTTCCTCCGAAAACGATGTTTTTTATAGACTATCACATTTAATTTTTAGATGCAATACCTTGTGGACAAAGGCTCGGCAACAATGCTATAATCAAAGAAATCAGGAAAGAAGTGATTCTTGTGAAGAAAACAGCTCTTACCGTTTTGTCCGCGCTGCTGTCCCTCTGCGTTTTATGCAGCTGCGGTGCGGAAAAAGAGCAGACGGTGGTTCAGGAAATTTCCATGGTCGTTACCGCCGAAAGCATAAGCGAACTGGATAAATATCCGAATCTCATTTATGCTGACCTGTCGGGCAGCACTTGCTATGAGGCGATTGAAGCTTACGCGGCGGCTCATCCGCAGGTAGATGTCAAATTTACGGTGAATATCGGCGGCGTTGAGGTGGAAAACGCAGCGACTGTGCTTAGTATAGAAAGCTCCCGCGTAGATGAACTTAAGGAATACGGCCGTTTACTGCCGAAGTTGAGCCATGTCAGTATTTCCGGCGACATTTCTCCGCAGGAGTTTCTTCTGTTAAAGGAAGCCCTGACCGGTGTGCAGCTTGACTGTACTATATCGGCCCTGGGCGGCAGTTATGATGTCAATACGGAATATCTCGACCTGTCGGAATATGCTCCGGATGATGCCGCTGCCATTACAGAGCTTTTAAGTGTTTTGGAAAACGTATCCGAAATAAATCTTATTAACCCGGAGGGTCAGTGCCAATGGGCTCCGGAGGATATAGCCTCACTGAAGGCTGCTGCTCCCGAAAACACCTTTTTTGACTGCTCCTTTGTTCTTTTTGGGCAGACCGTCTCCTCACGGGACGAAGAGATTATTTATGAGAAGCAGCACATCGGCGACAGCGGGCTGGATGAAATACGAAAAGTTCTCCCCTGCCTGAGTTTCTGCAAACGTTTTGTTTTGGATGACTGCGACGTCAGCAACGAGGCCGCGGCAAGTCTGCGCGAGGAATTTCCCGAAGCCGGCGTCGCCTGGAGAATATATTTCTATGGCGACAGCTTTCTTACTGACACCGACACCGTATGGACCCGTTCAGTAGATAGGTCAAACAGCGATGGTCTGAATTACTTCAGGGATGTTGTTTATCTGGATATCGGGCATTCCCGGGGGCTCAATACCACAGAATTCCTCAAATACATGCCAAAGCTGAAGGTTGCCATTATTTCCATAAACGAGGTTAGCGATATAAGCTCCATCGTAAATTGTTCGGAGCTTGAATATCTGGAGCTTTTCACTACCAATGTATCGGATATAAGTCCTCTTGCAAGCTGTACCAAACTTGAGCACCTGAACATCAGCAACAACGACAACCTGACCGATATAACCCCCATTTACTCTCTGCCGAATTTGAAGCGTCTTGCCTGCTTTATAAGCCAAGTACCTCAGGAACAGCTTGACGAACTTGCAAGGCTCATGCCCGACTGTGTGGTTTTAACCGAGGGTGTTCACCCAGTAGACACCGGATGGCGCTATTATGCAGACGGAAGCATTGTAGAAAGATATGAGCTTCTTCGGGAGCAGATAGGCTATCCCGGTCCTCCGAATCCATATGCGGAATAATTCAAATTCCCCCGGTAAATAACCGGGGGAATTAGGCCTTGTTTGAAAAAAATGTGCCCAAGGGCGAGGGATTTTTTCGCCAGAGGAAGCTGAGAAATCGCCGCTATACTTTGTGTATCGCAAGATTTCGAGGCAAATTATGGCGGAAAAAGACCCGCCATTTGGGTATGTTGACGTTTTTCAAACAAGCCCTAAATTGGGAAGCAAAAATTCAAAGCCGCTCGAAAGAGCGGCTTTGTGTTGGCATTGACCTATCTTCCCGGTCCGTCTCCAGACAAGTATTGTCGGCACTGGTGAGCTTAACTTCTGTGTTCGGAATGGGAACAGGTGGACCCTCACCGTTAAAAACACCAACTATATTCAGGGATCTGTACCCTGAAAACTAAACAGAGAAGAAGGATCAAGGCGAACCTGCATAAGATTGTAGGTCAAGCCCTCGGGCTATTAGTACCAGTAGGCTGAACACATTGCTGTGCTTACACCGCTGGCCTATCAACGAAGTAGTCTTCTTCGGCCCTTACTCCTAATGGATGGGAGATCTTATCTTAGGGGGAGTTTCACGCTTAGATGCCTTCAGCGTTTAT
>CAZESU010000071.1:0-10209 GCA_964515275.1 uncultured Oscillospiraceae bacterium | reverse complement strand
GCAATAGATTTCTACCAGACCTCATAAAAATTTGCGCATAACTCTTGACACTACCCCCGTAGTAACGGCTTCGAGTATATAAACCAGAGGGCTGCAGTGTCCGTCACTTTTTTATAAAACAACGTCTGTTCTGTTAGTGGTTGGATAATCTGCTGAAAAACATCTCCATGGTGTTCCAGAATGTCTATTTGTTCCGGGATACCATTCGAAACAGCATCCGCTTTGGAAAACCGGACACCACGGAAGAGGTAATCCTTGCTGCGGCAAAGGCTGCCCGTTGCCATGCTGAAGGACGCGCCCATCGTCATTCTGGATGAGGCCGCTGCCAGCATCGACCCGGAGAACGAGCATCTGATTCAGGGGCACTTTCCGAGCTGACGCGGGGCAAGACGGTGATTACCATTGCCCACCGTCTGGCGACCATTGAAAACGCCGACCAGATTCTGGTGGTGGAGGATGACCGCATTGTGCAGAAGGGGACCCATTCCGCGTTAATTCAGGAGGACGGTCTGTACCGCCGTTTTGTGGAGGTCAGGCAGAAAGCCGAAGGGTGGAAACTTGCCTGAAGGCTGTCCCGGAGCAAAGAAAAACACCGATACCCGGATGAAATGCAGGGTATCGGTGTTTTTGCCGGAAGAACAGACTTTTTCGGAAAGCCGGCGCTTTCCCTTCAGGCCATGGGGCAGGGGTGCTTTTTGTATGTGGCAAGGCTCACGGTTACCAGCAGCACCAGGCAGACCGCGGCGCCCGGCAGCGTCGCGCCCAGACCGAAGGGTGTGCCCAGCAGATTCCAGAGGGCGCAGACGGCAAAGCCGCCTACCATTGCCGCAATGACACCCTGTTTGGTGGCCTTCTTCCAGTACAGCGCCGCAAGAGCCGGGATGCCGGCCGCCGCCGCGTAGTAGGCCCAGAGAGAGGTTATAATCGTATAGGCGTTGTGAATGTACAGAGCGATGACCAGCGCACCAAGAGCCAGCACAACACTCATAATGCGGGAGATCAGCAGTTCTTTCTTCTCGCTCATGTTGGGGTCAATCGTCTTGCCGATGTCGTGCACGGCGGTCTGCATGGAGACAAGCAGATAGCTGTCTGCCGTGCTCATCATGACCGACACAATACCCGCCAGCGCAAGGCCGGTCAGACCCGCAGGAAGCGTCACCACCGCAAGCGCGGGGATCACCGCGTCGGTGCTGCCGTACTCAGCCTGCACATCGGGCAGGATCTGCTGGGCGGCCAGAGCCATAACCAGAATCATGACCACACACAGCGCATACACCGCCGTCCCCCAGAACATGCCCTTTTTCGCGTCCTTGCGGCTCTTGGCGGCAAATGCACGCTGCCACATCTCCGCACCGGCCATGGTGAAGATCAGATAGGTGAGGATATCGCCGATGATGCGCCCGTCCAGCTGGGGCACCAGATAGCTGGTGTCCAGATTGGAGACAAATTCCTTCACGCCGCCGATGGTGGAAATACTGGAAACGGGTACCATGATGTACACAAAAATCAGCAGCATGAAAAACTGCACCACATCCGTATAGACCACGCCGAAAAGCCCGGAAGCACCGGTGTAAATAATAAAAACCAGCGTGGCGATCAGGGCACCGACCTCATAGGAGATGCCGATCCGGCCCCCCAGCAGCTTGATGATCGTAGCCGTGGCCGTCACCTGCGAGGCAACGGTTCCCATCATGACAAAGACAATCATCACGGCCACAATGAGCTTTGCCGCCTTGCCGAAGCGGTACTCAAAAAGCCCCGGAATGGAGCTGATGTTATGCCTGCTTCCCACATCATATATCCGGCCCGAATAGGCGGAAAACAAAAACATGCCCAGCATGTAGGGCAGAGCGGTTATAATACATTCGATCCCGCTGGTATATCCAAGGCCGGCCCGGCCCATCATGGAGCTGCCGCCGATGATCGTGGCGCAGACCGTGGCCAGCAGCACCTTGCTGCCCAGAGAACGGTCAGCGGTATAAAAATCCTCCGTATTTTTTACCCTTTTGCAGAACATTACGCCGATCAGCAGCATGCCCATCAAATACAGGCCGATAATTACAATATCCAAACTCGTGATACTGCTCAAATGCAACACCCTTTCTTTATTCAATATTTTTTGCTATTATATATCAATCATTGATAAAAGTCAAATATTGATAAAAAGGCGTTGACTTTGATTTTTTCCCGGTGTATGATTGAAAAAATTTGAAAAGCAATGGAGGGTTATGGCTTGATGAACTGTGAATCGGGCAGCGAGGAAATACCACTGCTATCCATACTGCCGCAGCTTCAGCGGCTGACGAATTCCTGCTTCAAGCTGCAGGAGTCCAACTTTACCAAAACACAGCAGACGATTTTTACGGTGCTCTCACGCCGGGAGTCCCTCACCATGAGCCAGATTGCCGAGTTTATCTCCTCTTCCAACGAGCAGGCGACCCGTGCCGTGGCGCCGATGGCCGACGCAGGCTATGTAGAGCGCTTTATTGAGCCGGACAATCGAAAACGGGTCCACATCCGGCTCACGCCGACGGGACGGAGCTATCTGGAGGAACGAAACCGGGCGTATTATGCCAATCTCCGCAAGCGGCTGGACGAGAGTCTCAGCCCGGAGGACAGGCAGGAGCTGCGTCTGGCAGTCAATACGATCATCCGGATTCTGGATCAGGTATAATAAGTGAAGCAAGGGGGCGAATTTCGGCGCGCACCCGCTGAACAATTCTGATACCAGGCGTCTCGGACGGGTGTTTTTCTATCAGATTGAGAGGTGTTCACCATGACATATTTTCTGACCAGCAGCCCCTGTGTGCAGGGAGCGGCCAGACTGAACCCGGTAAACGGTTTCGTGGAGGAGCTTCAAAAAAGCATCAGCCAGCCCTGCGCGGCGCTGTTTATCTGCTCGGACCCGGACAGCTGCCAGTGGACCGATCGGTTCGCCGGGGATATGCTGGAGTGCTTTACCGCTGCCGGCTTTGCCTTTACCAGCTTTGAAATTCTGGACAGAAGAACCCAGGAGCGGGCCGCGGAACTCATCGGAAAAGCGGAACTGATCATTCTGGCGGGCGGCCATGTGCCGACCCAGAACCGCTTCTTTCAGGAGATCGGCCTGCGCTGTCTGATGCAGGGCTATGAGGGCGTTGTGGTGGGAATCAGCGCAGGCACCATGAACAGTGCGGATGTGGTATATGCCCAGCCGGAGCTGGAGGGGGAGGCCGCTGACAAAGACTATGTGCGCTTCCTGCCGGGGCTTGCGCTCACAAAGACCATGGTTCTGCCCCACTATCAGGAGGTCAAAGACCGGGTGCTGGACGGGCTTCGGCTCTTCGAGGACATCACCTGTGCCGACAGCATGGGCCGCCGGTTCTACGCGCTGGTGGACGGCAGCTATCTTTTCGGCACGGACGGCAGGGAAGAGCTGCGGGGCGAGGCATATCTGATTGAAAACGGAAGCATCCGGCAAATCAGCGGCGAGAATCAGATTCTTCCTCTTGCCTGAAAATTTTGATCTATCCATATATGCATCGACTTGGGCGCGTTTTGCAACGCGCCCTTTCTTTTTCCTTTTTCACAGGCTCGCTTCGGCGGCCTGCACCAGATGCTTTGCCAGCACCGAGGTTGTCACGGCGCCCACGCCGCCGGGTACGGGGCTTATGGCGGCGACGATGCCCTCCGCTTCCTCAAAGCGCACGTCCCCGCAGAGCTTATCGCCCACCGCGTTGATGCCCACGTCAATAACGGTCTGCCCGGCGGACAGATGCTCTGCCCCGATGAGTCCGGCCTTTCCGGCGGCCACCACAAGAATGTCCGCCCGGCGGCAGAGCTCCGGCAGATCCCGGCTTCGGCTGTGGCACATGGTGACGGTGGCGTTCCGAGCCTGAAGCAGCAGGGAAACCGGTCTGCCCACCACAAGGCTGCGGCCCACTACAACGACATGCTTCCCCGCCACATCCACATTATAATAGTCCAGCATCTCCAGGCAGGCCTGCGCCGTGCAGGGGGGATAGCCCGCGCCTCTGCCGGAAAAGACTGCCGCGAGAGACAGGGCGGTGGCGCAGTCCAGATCCTTTTCCGGGGCCAGTGCCTCGCAGATGGCCCGCTCGTCGATATGGGCGGGCAGGGGACGGAGAATCAGGCAGCCGTGGATGTCCCGGCGGGAATTGATGCTGCCGATCAGCGCCAGAAGCTCTGTCTGGGTGCTGCTCTCCGGCAGATCAAAGCTCAGCACACGGGCGCCGATACTCTCGCACTTGCGGGTCGCGTTTCGCTGATAGGAGAGCTGACTGCCCTCCTCGCCCAGCCGGACGATGGCAAGGGTCGGCACCGTACCGGCGGACGTGAGCTTTTCCACCCGGGCGCTCAGATCTTCGATCATTGCCTTTGCCGCCGGGGCACCTTTCAGAATTTCAGCCATGTTCGTTTACCTCCATCAGTTTTGCAGTGATATCTTTGCTGAGACTGCGGGCTCTGGGCAGGTATTCCTCCAGCAGCTGCACAGTCCTGATTTTCATAGTCTCGGCCTCCCTGTCGCCGGGGAGGGATTTGGTGTTCACAAAAACATTCATCGCCGCACTCTCCAACGCCGCGCCGCACAATGCGGCGGCACAGCCCAGATCCGACAGCAGAAGCTTGCTGCAGTTATCCCGCAGCTGCTCCAGCAGGGCAACGCATGCTGCCAGCTTCTCAACCATTTGAAAGGGGGCAGTGCAGGCCGTCAGTGTGGCAGAGCGGAGGATCTCCGCCCGGTTCGGGTTGTCCTTTGGGGTGGAATAGGCCCGGGAGAGAGGATAAAAGCCCGCCGCGTCCGCGTCGATCAGCCGGAGAAGCTCCCCCCGCAGATCGTCCGCCCGGGAGACCAGAGAATGGATCAACTCCGCCCGGTCTGCAAAGGAGGGCTTTGGGGCGGTGAGTCTGCCCGCCATGGAGCCAAGGGCCGCGCCCAAAGCCCCCGCCAGAGCCGCGGCTCCGCCGCCTCCGGGTACGGGTGCGGAGGAGGCCAGTTCCGTCGTAAAGGCAAAGCAACTTTTTTCCGCAAGCTTTTCACACATAGCAGTTCTCCGATAAAATCAAAAAATATTGTCAATATAATACGGGAAAAAGTTTCCCTTGTCAATCGGCAGGGAGGCAAAGACGCGTCGGCGGAAACTTCAACAAATGTTGAAGTTCAGTTGAACTTCGGTTGCACATGGACGGGTAGTATATCATACAAATAAAAAGAAAAAGCAGGATGAAAATGGACTTTTTAAAATGTGTCTGTTATCTGGCGGCGACGGGGATACTATTCTTTATCGCAGGGCGTCTTCTTGCGGGACACCGTTTTCGGTACGACGCCTTTCCCTTTTGTAGCTTCCCCTTTGAGGAGGAGGGAAAGCTGTATAAAGACCTGAAGCTGCCCCAATGGCAGAACAAGCTCCCGGATATGAGCAGAATCTGCAAAAAAATCATGCCCCCCAAAAGGCTGGAGGGCCGACCCGACGCGGAGACCCTGCGGGGCATGATCAACGAGACCTGCATCGCAGAGCTGATCCACGTGCTGCTGTGCGTCAGCGGTCTGGGGGTGCTGTGGATCTGGCGGGGGATCGGTGGGGTGCTCCTCTATATTGTCTACTGCCTGATCGGCAATGTTCCCTTTATCCTGATTCAAAGATACAACAGACCCAGGTTTGTCAAGCTGCTTCGGCGGCAGGGAGGTCAGAAATGAACGCGCTTATACTCAGCTGCAACACCGGCGAGGGACACAATTCCTGTGCAAAGGCGGTGAAAGAGTGCATCGAAAGCCACGGCGGAAGCTGCCGCATCGAGGATGCGCTGTGCTTTGTCTCCAAGGGGGTCTCCCGCTTTCTCTCCCAGTGGCATGTGCGCCTGTACCGGCATATGCCCTGGCTCTTCAAGGCGGGCTACCGCTTTTCCGATACGCACCGGGGCACCATGAGCGACAGCTCCTTTGCCTACCGGCTTATGAGCGAGGGCGTGGAGGGGCTTTACGACTACATTCTGAAAAACCGCATCGACACGGTGCTCTGTTCCCATATCTTCTCTGCCATGATGGTGACGGAACTGCAGAAAAGATACCACATGGATATCAGAACCGGCTTTATTGCCACGGACTACACCTGCAGCCCCGGCACAGAGGCCATTGAGCTGGATTATATCTTTGTGCCGGATCTGTCGCTGACGACAGGGCGGCTGAACGAAGCTATCCGCCCCGAGCAGGTGATCGAAAGCGGCATCCCCGTGCGCCGGGCCTTTTACGGCAGCCGGGACAAAAAAGAGGCCAAACGGGCTCTGGGCCATGACGAGCAGGGGCAGCACATCCTGCTCATGTGCGGCAGTATGGGCTGCGGCCCCATGAGAAAGCTGGCGGTGATGCTGGCGGACCGACTCCGAGGCAGGCAGTACATGACCATCGTCTGCGGCACCAACAAACGGCTGAGACGCTGGATGGAGAAAACCTTTTTCGGCAGGGTGGACGTGAGCGTGCTGGGCTATGTGGAGGACATCTCCCTGCTGATGGACAGCGCCGATCTGTATCTGACAAAGCCCGGCGGCATCAGCACCAGCGAGGCGGCAGTGAAGGCCCTGCCCATGGTACTGATCGACGCGGTCGCCGGCTGCGAGAAATATAATCTGGAATACTTTGTAAAGACCGGCCTTGCGGATACGGCGGGCTCCCCGCCGGAGTTGGCGGAGCTGTGCGAACAGATTCTCTCCGACGGCCGCCGGCTGGAGGCCATGCATGCCGCCGGTCTGAAGCGTCCCCGCCTGAACGGGGCCGAGCTTATCTATGCAACGCTCAGCGGCGGCTGCCGCGAAAAAGAAGGATGCGAAAAATGAAATCTCCTGTGACGGATTACCGTAATTTCCGGCTGTCCAAAATAAACGAGCCGGAATTCAGACATGTAAAGCTGCTGCTCTACTGGCCCTTGTACGGCCTTGCGTTTCTGTTTGTGGAGCGGTTCTACCAGCCTCAGGGCTATTATGTCATGCACTGCGCACTGGATGACTGGATCCCCTTCAACGAGCTGTTTCTGATTCCCTATCTGCTTTGGTTTGTGTTTCTGATCGGGATGCTGGCATATACTTTCTTCCGGGACACCGACTGCTTTACCCGAATGATGAAATTTATCATTCTTACATATTCCGCCTGCATGCTGATCTATCTGGTGTTTCCCAACTGTCAGCATCTGCGGCCTCAGCAGTTTCCCAGAGATAATCTGCTGAGCCGCCTCATGGGCTGGATATACCAATTTGACACCAACACGAACGTGTGCCCCTCCATGCATGTGATCGGCTCTCTGGCGGTGATGTTTGCCGCGTGGCACACCCCCGCCTTTCGAAAGGGATGGCGCAGGCATGCCTTCAACCTGACGGCAATATTGATCTGCGTGTCCACGCTGTTTGTAAAGCAGCACTCGGTGCTGGATGTTCTGGCGGCGCTGCCTGTCTGCGCCGTGGCCTATCCCATATGCTTTTCATGCAGAGCCGGTGCACGGCAGGAGAAAAAATGGACCGAAAAACCAAACAAAACCTGCTGCTGATCGCCTGCGGCGTGGCGATGTTCGCGGCAGTGACCAATCTGAATGTGATCTGGGAGGCCCTTCTGTGGCTGGGCGGGCTGCTGCTGCCCATTCTGGCAGGGCTGCTGGTGGCTTTCGTACTCAGCGTTCCCATGAACGGCATCAGGCGCAGGCTGGAGAGACTTTTCAGCGGCGCAAAAAGAAAGCCGGGGGATAAATTTCTCAACAGCGTGAGCCTGCTGCTGACCTTCCTGTGTCTGGCGCTGGTGATTCTGCTGGTATGCCTGGTGGTGGCGCCGGAGGTCGTCAATTCCGTGAAGAGCGTATTTGCCACTGTCCGGGAAAAGTGGCCCCAGTGGATGGCGATACTCAGTAGCTACCATGTCAACACCGATGCCATCAACAACTCCATGGAACAGACCCTGAACAGTCTTGACGTGGGCACCCTTGTGGAGTGGCTGTTCAGCGGAGCGGGCTCCGTGCTGTACTCTGCGGTGAGCGTGGCTTCCAGTACCATCTCCGGGATTACAACGGCGGTGTTTGCCGCCATCATCGGGATATACACCCTTTTGAGCAAGGAGGACATCAAGCGGCAGGGGAAAATGCTGCTCTATGCCCATGTAAAGCGCTCCGCTGCCGACCGCTTCTGCCGGGTGTGCTCCCTGATACGGGACACCTATTCCCGCTTCCTGTCCGGTCAGTGCGTGGATTCGCTGATACTGGGTATGCTGATTTTAGCGGCCTTCAGCATCTTCCGCCTGCCATACGCAGGGCTTGTGGCGCTGCTGACGGCGATATTGGCCTATGTGCCTTATGTGGGTGCCTTTACAGCCTGCTTCGTGGGAGCGCTGCTGACCCTGATCGCAGACCCCTCCAAGGTGCTGCTGTGCATCATCGTCTATCAGGCGGTGCAGTTTATCGAAAACCAGTTCATCTATCCTCATGTGGTGGGCAACTCGGTGGGTCTGCCCTCCCTGTGGACCCTGGCGGCGGCACTGCTGGGCGGCAAGCTGTTCGGCCTGCTGGGCATGATATTCTTTATCCCCCTTGTGGCTGTCATTTACAGCCTTGTGCGGGAAGATACCCGGAGGAGACTTGAAAAACGCGGCCTCATCCAAAACAGGGAAGCGTAATAAACAATACCGGGCGGATAGAATCCGCCCGGTATTTTCTGAAAATGATGTATAATACCGTTTTAGTATGAGCAGCTGCTTCAGTGGGTCATAGATCACAGAGCTTAACGCCTTTTTCGTCAGGCAGGCAGACAGAAAAACCCCCGCTTCCGATTTCGGAAGCGGGGGTTCGGTTTCACTTGATGGCTCAGTACATGCCGCCCATGTCGGCTGCGGGAGCTGCGGGGACGTTCTTCTCGGGAATGTCGGCTACCAGACTCTCGGTGGTCAGAACCATGGAGGCTACGGAAGCGGCGTTCTCCAGTGCGCTGCGGCAGACCTTGGTGGGGTCAACAATGCCCATGGCGATCATGTCACCGTACTGGTCGTTGGCGACATCAAAGCCGTAGTTTGCATTGCCGCTGTTGTAGACGTTATTCAGGATAACGGCACCCTCCAGACCGGCATTAGCTGCAATCTGCATGATGGGAGCCTTCAGAGCCTTGGAGACGATGACTGCGCCGGTCTTCTCGTCGCCCTCAAGGGTGGAGACCAGCTGGTCGGCTGCCTTGGATGCAATCACATATGCGGTGCCGCCGCCGGGGACGATGCCCTCTGCAACGGCTGCGCGGGTGGCGTTCAGAGCGTCCTCGATGCGGAGCTTCTTCTCCTTCATCTCGGTCTCGGTTGCTGCACCTACCTTGATGACGGCTACGCCGCCGCTGAGCTTTGCAAGGCGTTCCTGCAGCTTCTCACGGTCATAGTCGGAGGTGGTGGCCTCAATCTGGCGCTGGATCTGAGCGGTGCGGGCCTTGATCTCCTCGGTGGAGCCGGCACCGTCAACAATAACGGTGTTCTCCTTGTTGACCTTGACCTGATGTGCCTGACCCAGCATGTCCAGCGTGGCATCCTTCAGCTCCATGCCCAGCTCGCTGGAGACTACGGTGCCGCCGGTCAGAATGGCGATATCCTGAAGCATCTCCTTGCGCCTGTCGCCGAAGCCGGGGGCCTTGACGCAGACACAGGTGAAAGTGCCGCGCAGTCTGTTCAGGATGATGGTGGCAAGTGCCTCGCCCTCCACGTCCTCGGCGATGATGAGGAGCTTGCGGCCGGCCTTGACGATCTGCTCCAGCAGAGGCAGAACTTCCTGAATGTTGGAGATCTTCTTGTCGGTGATCAGGATGAGCGCGTCGTCAATGACGGCTTCCATCTTGTCGGTATCGGTTGCCATGTAGGGGGACAGGTAGCCGCGGTCAAACTGCATGCCCTCCACCACGTCGCTGTAAGTGTCTGCGGTCTTGGACTCCTCAATGGTGATCACGCCGTTCTGGCTGACCTTCTCCATGGCCTCGCTGATGAGAGAGCCGATGTGCTCGTCGCCGGAGGAGATGGTACCTACACGGGCGATGTCCTTGGAACCGGAGACAGGCTGGGATGCGGCCTTCACGGCCTCAACCGCGGCAGAAGTGGCCTTCTGGATGCCCTTGCGCATGGTCATGGGGTTTGCACCGGCTGCCAGATTCTTCAGACCTTCGTTGATCATGGCCTGTGCAAGAACCGTGGCGGTGGTAGTGCCGTCGCCG
>CAZESU010000070.1:0-10246 GCA_964515275.1 uncultured Oscillospiraceae bacterium | reverse complement strand
GCGTCCGGCAAATGGCGTCAAAGGTCTGCTTCCGGTTATTGTTCCTGCTTTTGGGCTTGTCTGGATTGGGAAGCGGGATACCCAGTTCCTCCAGCGCCTTTTCCAAGTGCCATGCTTGCCGGATCGTCCGTTGTGCCTTGTCAGTTTCAATAGGCATTTTCCTCCTCATTTCAAAGATTTTCATGGGTGGGAGAGAGGTGGCGAAGCCGCAAATCCTGCGAAAGTCTGCGTCAGGTAATACCCAGTATAAGTTGACGCACACATCAACTTTCCCTGTGCAAGGCGCTTCGCCCTTGACCCGATGGGGCTTGCCGCCCTCAACCCGCTAAGGAGCATTGCCCCTTAACCCCAACAAAGGGCTGTGCCCTCTGTACTCCTGCTTTTCCTCAGGAACTGCTTCCAGTGTTTTCGGTATTTTTCTTTCCGCTATGTGTATCACCTCCCTAAATAAAAATCAGCCCGGACACAGAACGTCAAGGCTGATTTATATAGCGATAGTATAGAAAATCAATAAATTCGGATCTTGTTATTTAATGTATTGATAATAAGGTGATTCAGATATCATTTCATCATATGAATTATAAAAGCATGAAGAAACGTCTTCTCCTAATTCTAATCGTTTCATAATGTCACAATATATTGAAGTGAATGCTCTGGCACCAGCTTCACTCATATGGTCATCATCTGCATATGAATAGGAATCATTGAATTCGGAATAGCGATTTCTGACAATATTAAAATCATAGAACTCACATCCGTTTTCCTTACCGAAATCATTTCCCCATTCATCGAAATCATCCAGATTGTCGTATCTCCAAATTAACTTG
Organism: uncultured Oscillospiraceae bacterium; assembly: GCA_964515275.1. Classification (GTDB taxonomy): domain Bacteria; phylum Bacillota; class Clostridia; order Oscillospirales; family Oscillospiraceae; genus Limivicinus. The sequence continues at coordinate 9,419 of CAZESU010000070.1, read as the reverse complement.
TCTGAAACTGGAACCACAGCAAGTATCACTCTTGCCCCATTTGAATGGCACATTTCGATAATATCAATCAGCATATCATAGCTTTTCTGATTGAAATTTCTCACATATGAATCAGTAGCATAAGTCTGTTTTGCAGTTTCTTCAGACATTGTAATATCCATTGACTCCTTTGTTCGGAATCCTTTCCCAGAAAAGTCAACAGTTTCTTTGGTACCAGTCAATATATTCTTCCAATTCCAAAGCCCCTCAACAAAAGATCTGGAATAGATATTCAGCCAGTCGTTTACAGCAACATATTTTGTAAGATAACTCCATCGATCAGACCATGTATCAAGTCTTGCAATCATAGGCTCGTCTCCAATTGCGTATTCGTTACCGGTTTTTCTTTGCAATGTGTCGTATGAAATCTCAAGAACAACCGTATCAATATCATTTCTCGAAAATTCTTTTTCTAAAAATGCATATTTTGCATACATCGGCATCATTGACACTGATAAATTATAGCTACAACACCCAAGCTCTTCATCTAAAATCTCAGGGACAAATCCCGCCAGAGCATGACTTGCTCCAATCGTTACATAATCTATTGTTCCGCTCAGTTCTTTTCTGATTTTACTATCCTGATAATATGTCACTTCAGAACTATAATAAGGTTCAATTACGATGATTGATACGGTAGAAAATAGAATCAGAAATACTGCAATTGAGAACAGAATCTTCTTAAAAGTTTGCATATAAAAATCCTCCCGTCCCCCACGTTGCCTGAACTCCAAATGAAGTAATAAGCACAACAATACCAGTTAACACTACAACACGAACCAAGAGTGGCAGCATATTGAAGTATTCTCTAAATGGTTGCTTTCTCTGAAGCATCGAAACCACAAACAATGCAATGGTTCCTGCGATTGCTAAAAGCGTCATGAGGACATTTGTTGTGACAGCCCAGTTAATAAATGGCAATAACTCATAAATAGAATGAGGTATTTCGTAATTTGTAAATACCCTCTTCCATAAACCAATGCCCTCTGACAACGTTCCAACTTCTGGAAGAACCTTTATGAAAGTGACTAAGATAAATGTTCTGATTACCTGAAAGGCTCTCCAAATCCATAAGCCTTCATTGATCTTCAGTTTCTGTTTCCACAAGGCGTAGACCGGTTCCATCCAAAGAGAGAAGATAATGAACAGACCATTTACCAGTCCCCAGGTAATATATGCCCAACTTGCGCCATGCCAAAGACCTGTCGCTGTCCACACAACCAGCAGTGCAATAGTAGCAGGAACGGTATTGCCCAGATGTTTGCCAAATTTTTTCTTTGTGTCTGTGGCCAGTTTACGGTTCCAGCTAGACATACCAATCGTATAATAGACATACTTCTTAAACCATGCACCAAGACTGATATGCCATCTTCTCCAGTATTCAGCAATCGACTTAGAGAAGTATGGTCTTTCAAAGTTCTCCGTCAGTCGAATACCTAAGACTTCACAGATACCGCACATGATATCCATGTATCCGGAAAAGTCAGCATATATCTGAATGCTGTACATGAACGCACCGATCAATGTTGTGATTCCGGTATACTGAGAATAGTTGGCGAATACATCGCTTACAAAAGGAGCGAGCGTATCTGCAATAATCATCTTCTTCATGAAGCCCCATATCATCCTCTGGAAACCCCATGAATAATTCTTATATGTGAGTGTATGCTCAGAAAACAGCTCCTTTGACAGCTGCTCAAAGTCACTGATAGGGCCTTGTGTCATTTGAGGGAAGAACGAAACAAACAGTAACACTTTGAAATAGTTCTTCTCTGCCTCATAATATTCAAAGTACACATCAACAAGATATCCGATAGACTGGAATGTATAGAACGAGATTCCAAGTGGAACGATGAATTTATAGATGTCATCGATCTGCTGACTGCCAAACGCCGACAACATTGAATTGACCTGTGCCAGTGCAAAGTGAAAATACTTGAATACGGCCAGAATACCAATGTTTAACAGCAGTGTGCATACCATGATACATTTGCGCTTCTTTTTGTTGCACTCTTTGTAAGCTTTCTTCTCATCCTTGCTCAGGGTAGCCTTATTTTCTTTGAGATAGGCTTTCTGCTGTACGGTGATGTTCTGCATCCATCTGGTTGCAAAGTAGATCGTCGTTGCAGTGATCAATACATAAATTGCACTTTTCCAGCCGAATGATAGATAAAATATGCCACTGAATACCAGCAGTACGCTCCATTGGCATTTCTTAGGAAGCACATAGTAAACAATGATGACCGCAAATACAAACAGTAGAAAGCTTAGTGATGTGATCGACATCGTACTATATCCTCACTTTCCGGTTATTCTTCTTCCTGGATCGCCTGGATCATCTTCCACATAGCGTCAATGCTGTTAAAATTTTCGTTGCGCATCCACTTAGGACCAATCTCGATATCAAAAACATCACAGATCTCTGTGATAAGAGTAAGAATGCTCAAAGAATCCAGATTCTTCCCATCAATCAGATCAGTCTCCACTTCATAGTCGATATCGGGATTGATCTCCATCAAAATATCCATTAATTCATCCATTGTACTCGCTTCCTCCTTATAGCTTATTCTTTAACTGTTGGCGGTCGATCTTGCCGTTCGCATTGAGCGGAAGGCTCTCCAGTACTACCACCTTATTTGGCAGCATATAGCTGGTAATGATGTCGCGCATTTTGCTTCTCAACTGTACACCTGTCATTGTAACATCTTTAGCCAGCTGCACGAACAGCACGATTTTTCTCTTTTCTGCATCGTACAGACAGCAGCAACGTTCGACTTCATCCATCGCGCCGGCGAGTGCCTCAATTTCACCAAGCTCGATTCGTCTGCCCATGTGCTTGATCTGGAAATCTGTTCTCGCTGCAAAAATGAGATTTCCATCGTCATCATACTGTGCCAGATCCCCGGTCTTAAAACATCGCTCCGGTCCGTTTCCAAAATCTTTCACGATAAAGGAAGAGTTTGTTTTCTCCTCGTCGTGATAATATTCCATAGCCAGCGCATCGCTAACGATATACATTTCTCCGATATGTCCTGCTTCACTAACAATTGCATTTCCATCCATCAGATAGATGTGACAGTTGCTAAGAGGCTGACCCATTGGCAACGTTTCATTGTTCTCAAAAGTTTTGCTCACCCTGTAATAACAACAGATGCCAGCAAGTTCAGACTGACCATAAAGGTTTACATACTCGATATCCGGCAAATACTCACGCCATTTATTCAGATGTTTCATCGGCATGACCTCACCTACAAAGAACAATCTCCGTAATGAGATAGGCGTAATCAATGAAAAAGGACACATCTGGGCTACCAGAGATATCGCGGTTGGTACCCATGAACAGAAGGTAACTTTTTTATCGTTCAAGTATTCCACAAGGTCTGTAGTGGCCGAAAAAAGCTCTGTGGGAATGATCTCTATCGCTGCACCAGTTTTTATCATAAGGTACAGATCTTTCGCGGCAGCATCGAAATAGAACGGGGTCTGATTACCGATTACTTCATCTGCGGTAAAACCGAAAGTTTCATAGTATGCATCGATATAGCTGATAATAGAGCCATGGCTCTTTAGAACTCCTTTAGGCCTACCGGTAGAGCCAGAGGTATAAATCATATATGCAGGTTCTGATCTTTCAGCTGACAGGTCTTCATACAGTTCTTCGGTAAGATCATTTTCTGATATATAAGCTCCCTTATAACCCGCCTGTATCAACCGCTCTCTATTATTCTCGTTACCAACTATTGCTTTAAACTGTGAATCATCCAAAATCATCCGAAGCTTTTTATCCGGCAAATCAGGATCAATTGGAACATAAAAATTATGAGAATACAGCACACCCAAAAATCGGCCTACTGAAGCTGCTTCTCGGTCAGCGAATACCCCAATAGGTTTATTTTTCCCATATATTTGCAAAAGATTGGCATATTGTTTGGCAAGACTCTTTAATTCAGAGAACGTGAATGCATCGTCTTTATATGCAACGGCTTTTTTATTAGGGTACCGGCAGGATGTTTGCTCAAAGTACGTGAGAATATTATCCATTTTTACGACCTCTTTCTCTATCTGTTAGGTATTCATTAGTTGCCAAGGCATAATAGAAAGCAGTCTGTTGATGTCTATCGGCTTTATAAAAAGGTGTACTTTTTCGCAAGCAATTTTCGCTTGTATTTCCATTCGACGGATAGCAAAAAAAATTGCGGAAAATGGGGTTGCGATTCGATTTTACTCGTGGTAAAATTTGGTGAATCGCTTAGTAACGCAGATTTGCGAAAAAGTACACATTTCTGTAAAAATGCCCACTTACAACATCTTGGCTTTTTCGTAAACCTCCGCCCTGTAACGGAAGGTGGACATCGGCATCCCACACGCTTTTGCCGCCGCTAGACCGGTGATTTTTTTCCAGAGCTGATAAACCTGATGGAAGTTTTCAAGCAGCGGCTTCGGTGGCCTGCCAAACCGGACGCCCCTGGCTTTCGCTGCAGCAATGCCCTCTGCCTGACGCTGCCGGATATTTGTGCGCTCATTCTCTGCCACAAAAGACAGCACTTGCAGCACAATGTCGCTTAGAAACGTCCCCATCAGATCTTTGCCCCGCCGGGCCAAGGCGGTCTATATGTATCTCAAGAGCATGTCTGCCTCCGAGGGAGAATGTTTGCCGGGGATCAAGACCATCGGCGCCGATCTTGGTCTCTCTAGAAGCACGGTCAAACGTGCCATTGCTGATTTGGAGACGCATGGCTACATCGAGAAAGAATTCCGTCACCGCGACAACGGCAGCTATATATCCAACCTCTACCGCATGAAATGACGAAAGGCGCAGCTCTCCGCCAAGGGAGAACTGCGCCAATTTGCTGGACTTAGGACGGGTTCATGATGGACTGCCTTGAAGGTGGAGCTCTAACGATACGGTTAGAACAGAGGAAGAAAGTTTTCTTGCATTTTTCAATGATCGTGAGTATAATACGCGAGAGAAAATGCAACCGAGAAACCGGAAATAAGTCAGTATGGCGTAGTCTGTTTCGACAGGCTGCGCTTTTTCAATGCTATTTCTCTGGAGGAACTATCATGCCAAAAACCAAAACACAAGGAATCATCTTCGGCCTTATCATGTCTTATGCCATGGCCATCGGGATGGAGGTCTATAACATTGCCATCAAAATGGGCTTCAATCTGCAAATGGGCGGCTTTTCGTCCATGACAAACGCCGTCTTCCCCGCAGCGCTGGTGGAGGCAAGTTACATGGGGCTGTTCGTATTTCTCTTTTCCAATCTCTACGGCAACCGGATCGGCGCAGCCTTTGCCACCAAGGTGAGTGACCCCGCCAAGGATAATCCATTTTTCTGTCAGCTGATGCGGCAGGCGGGAACGATCGCCGTTATGTGCCCCACCATGAGCATGGTGGCGTCTATCCTGTTCAATGTGATCCTGGCAAAGCAGGAGGTCACACAGCTCCCGGCGATCTGGGTCGGCACGGTCATTAAGAACTTCCCGATGGCCTTTTTCTGGAACATGTTTGCCGCCGCGCCGTTTACCCGCTGGCTCTTTGGGAAGCTATTTGCCAAAGCAAATAACGAACAGATAGCGAAATAATTTATTAGGTACCTTGACAAACGGCAAAATTCATGTTATTATCAAGGTACCTAATAAATTTGAAAGGAATTGACTGTATGTCTGATATGAATAAGGAAATGAACAATCCGTGTCCCGGCTGCGGCCGCCACTGTGACCTAAGCGTACCCAGCTGCCCTCGTGGCGAAACCTATGCCAGAGGCGAGGAGCCCAGCGTAAACGGAAAAGAGGCTGGCCACCACGGTCGGCATGATGGACATGACCATTACGAAGGGAATGGTGAGCGGCATCCCCACGAGGGACGTGAATGGACGGGGAAGCGCGGTTACGGCAGGCAGGAAGGCCGCGAAGGCAGGCACGAGGATGGCCAGCACAAAGAGCTTCCTCAGTCGCTGAATGAGGAAGCCTATGCGGCCATGGACACTGACGGCAAGCTTTGCACACTGCTTCATGAGCTCCATCGCATGAACCGCTTTGGCACGGAAAGCCGCGGCGGTCAGGGCAGGATTCTGAAGATTCTCGCCCAAGAAGGGGATATGACCCAGCGTGCCTTGACCGAGCGGCTTGGCATTCAGCCGGGCTCCGTCAGCGAGGTGATCGGGAAGCTGGAGCGCGCCGGATTTATTACGCGCAGCGAGAATGCTGAAGATCGCCGCACGGCGGATGTCCATCTGACCGAGGCCGGGCGGGAGCAGCTTGATGCGCGGCAGCAGGATAAGCCTGCTCTGTTCTCATCCCTCACCGAGGAAGAACAAACGCAGCTTCTTTCGCTTTTGGAAAAGCTCCGCAGCGACTGGTTGGAGCGGTTTCCCAGAGAACGCCGTGGACGCGAAAGTCGTGTCCTGAGCAGGAATCATCATCGGCACTGAGAACCGAAAGATAAATTCAATAACCGTTTTGAAAAAGCGTGTGGCGAAAGCATAAATCCGGCTTTGCCCCACGCTTTTTATAGGGAAAGGGTGTGTATTATGGAGAAAGTTCCCAATCAAGACTTCCACAGACGGCCTAACTGCCCGCTTGATAGCGGCCGCAGAGGACATGGCGGTTCAGATATTATGGAAGAAATTCTGGTGGAAAGGCCGACTGCACAGATCCTGTTTGTAGGTTCCTTAAACTGCGTGCGGCACAAGCCGTTTTTGGGCGTGGCGCGCTATATGCGCGAGGGCAAAATGTCCCTCCTGTGTCCGACCATGACGGATTTTGCCTCCGGCCGTTACCTCCAGCAGATCAAGGACGCCATTGCGGAGCTGTCCGAGGAGAGAAACGCGAAGGAATTTGTGCTGATTTACTCCTGCCAGTGGGTCATTTTGTCCACCGACGGCGAGCTTCTGCAGCAGGAGGTCAGAGACAAGCTCGGCGTCACATTGACGCTGTTTGACGACAGCCATCTGGTCAACGGCGACCACAGCTGATGGGAGGAACAACATGAAACGACTTTGGAAATGTATCCCGCCCTGCCTTTCCGACGTGCTGGGCTTCGAGGCGCTTTTGAACGCGACGGACGGCTTGGGCATTATTGACGATCCCTCTCGGTATAAGCCCATCGGTTGGGGAAAATTCGGACGCGGCGGGCACAGCCCGGAGGGCGGCATGGCGTTGTCCTTTGAGCACAGAGAGCGCCGTATGTGGGAAAACGGAGAACCTATCCACGGCGGCTTTGGCGGACACGGCGGTCGTGGGAGAGGCGATTTGCGGGTAGTAAATTCGGATATCCGAAATACGGACATCATCACAGGAACGGAGAAAAAGGTGCTCGCCGCATTCGAGGAGAATGCCGGGAACATGAACCCTGCTTTTGTTCTGCTGTGCCATGCCCCATCCTCCTCTATGATCGGCTCGGATCTGGAGGCCAATGCCACGCAGATCCAGGAGATGAGCCATGTTCCGGCTGCTTATGTCAATATTGACGGCGGGAAGGATTATCTCTACGGGATCGGTATGACGCTGGAGGCCATAGGCAGGCTGCTGCTTGCAGGAAGGGAGACGATCCCGGGAACGGTGAACCTCCTCGGCTGCAACAGCATCGACTGGACAGAGGACATGCGCCGCTCCGCAGAGGGTTGGCTTTCGGATAACGGGCTTCGCGTGCTATCCTGCTGGGGCATGAAGGAAACCGCCGAGTGTCTGAAGGCGTCGGCTGCGGCGGAAAAGAATCTGGTTGTCAGCGAAGCGGGGCTTCGTCTGGCGCGGTATATGGAGCGTGAGCTCGGCATTCCGTATGTAATCGGTGCGCCCTTTGGGAAAGCGGCCTGCGAGACGATCGTGAACGAGCTGCGCGGCGGCGCGGAGAAATCTGCCTCAGAGGATGGAGACGGGCCGTCTGTCCTGATCGTAGGAGAGCAGCTGATGGCAAACGCGCTTCGGGCTTCGCTTCGAGAGCGCGGGTATCGGGGCGTTCGCGTGCTGAGCTTCTATGACATGGACAAGACGCTGATGGAGACGGGCGATGCCAAGCTTATCAGCGAGGACGATCTGGCCAAGCAGCTAAATGCGGAATCGGTGCGCCTGATCCTGTGCGATCCGGATATGCGGCCGCTACTGGCAAAAGAGGCTCAATGGATCAAGCTCGCCAATCCCGGCGCATCCTCCGCATATGAGACGGTAGCGCCCTTCAATATGGTGGAGAGCAAACTCGATTTATGGTTGGATCAGAAATTGAACGGAGGAAGCGTACAATGAGACAAATCGCGATCTACGGCAAAGGCGGCATCGGGAAATCCACGACCACGCAAAATCTGGCGGCAGCGCTGGCGGAGGACGAAAAAAAGCTCATGATCGTGGGCTGTGATCCCAAGGCAGACTCCACCCGTCTGATTCTGGGCAGACTGCCCCGAACCACCGTGCTGGAGACCATGCGCGGTAAGGAAGAGGAGGATGTGGAGCTTTTCGATTTTCTCACTGTCGGCTACCGCGGGATCCGCGCGGTGGAATCCGGCGGACCTGAACCGGGTGTGGGCTGCGCCGGACGCGGGATCGTCACGGCGATCAACCTTCTGGAGAGTCTTGGTGCCTATACGCAGGAGACGGATTATGTGCTCTACGACGTACTTGGCGACGTAGTCTGCGGCGGCTTCGCCATGCCGATCCGCGAGGGCAAGGCCAAGGAGATCTACATCGTCTGCTCGGGCGAGATGATGAGCCTCTATGCGGCAAACAATATCTGCAAGGGCATCCAGCGCTACGCCGCGGCAGGCAAGACGAAGCTCGGCGGGCTTATCTGCAACTCCCGACTGGTGGATAACGAGCGGGAGCTGGTCGAAACATTTGCCTGTCGGCTCAACACCCAGCTGGTGTATTTCATTCCGCGTGACAATATTGTCCAGCACGCGGAGCTGCAGCGAAAAACCGTCATTGAGTACGCGCCGGAATCCGAACAGGCCGACCACTATCGCGCTCTGGCGCGGGTGATCGACCAAAATCAAGCTTTCACCGTTCCCACACCGTTGTCGAGCGATGATCTGGAAGCACTGTTGATTCAATATCTTCCCATGGGATAGCGGGGAAGATTCCGAACCGTCTTTTCTATACATCTATACAAAAAGCGCAGGCTCCGACGTGGGAACGGAACCTGCGCTACTTTTATGCGCGGCGAAGCCTGACGGTGATCGGACGATAAACAAAAATCGCCTTAAACACTGTGCGGACATACGGCTGGATAAAGAAAAGCTGACTCAACAGGGCAAAGGGAAACTTGAAGCATACCAGTTTGATTCCATTGGCAAGGAAGGTTAGAAGGTTAAAGCCCCCATAGAACGGATAAGAAAGAAACGTAGCAAGAAAGCCTTTGGCCGGGCACATCAGCGCGACCGTGG
>CAZESU010000069.1:9008-10425 GCA_964515275.1 uncultured Oscillospiraceae bacterium | reverse complement strand
TGGTGTATCCCACCTTCAGTGAAAATAAAAAGAAAGAGGCTATTCGCACGCTGTCTGCGCTGATAAGAAAGCACGGCGTTGCACATATAGCTATCGGCAATGGTACTGCCTCCCGTGAGACGGAGCAGATGACCGTGGAGATGCTCCATGAGCTGGGCGGCGGACAGGCCTATGCCATTGTAAATGAGGCGGGAGCCTCTGTATATTCTGCCTCCAAGCTGGCGGCGGAGGAATTTCCGGATTATGATGTCAATCTCCGCTCCGCCGTGTCCATCGCCCGCCGCTTGCAGGACCCGCTGGCGGAACTGGTGAAAATTGATCCCATGGCCATCGGCGTGGGCCAGTATCAGCACGATATGCCTCAGGCCAAATTGGAAGAGACGCTCAGCGGTGTGGTGGAGGACTGCGTAAACGCTGTGGGCGTGGATATCAACACCGCCTCGCCCTCCCTTCTGCAGAGAGTGTCCGGACTCACCAAAACCACGGCGAAGAATATCGTTCTGTATCGGGAAGAAAACGGCGCTTTTACCAGCCGCAAGCAGATCAACAAGGTGCCGAAGCTTGGCCCAAAGGCCTTCCAGCAGTGCGCGGGTTTCCTGCGGGTGCCGGAGAGTAAGCAGGTGTTGGACAATACCGCTGTCCACCCGGAGAGCTATGAGGCGGCGGAAAAGCTTCTGAGCCTCTGCGGCTATACGCTGAAGGACGTGGCGGCGGGAAATATCGGAGAGCTTCCCGCAAGGTTTGAGGCTTATGGGCCTGAGAAGGCAGCAGAGGAGTGCGCGGTGGGACTTCCCACGCTGCGGGATATCGTCTCTGAGCTTCTGAAGCCCGGTCGGGACCCCAGAGATGAGCTGCCTCCTGTCCTGCTCAGAAAGGATGTGCTGGAAATCAAGGACTTAAAGCCCGGTATGGAGTTGACCGGCACAGTGCGAAATGTGATCGACTTTGGTGTGTTTGTAGATATCGGCGTGCATCAGGATGGCCTTGTGCATATTTCTCAAGTCTGCGATAAGTTCATCCGCCACCCCAGCGAAGTCGTCGCCGTGGGCGATATCGTCAAGGTTGTGGTTCTGGATGTGGACGAGAAGAAGCACCGCATCTCCCTGTCGATGAAACAGGTCAAGCAGTAAAAAAACTTCCTCATCTGTCAGATATACAGATGAGGAAATTTTTATTTTTCAAGCAGGTCTATAAGCTGCTCTTCGCTTGCGGCCTGGGCCTCTTTCGGCAGATTTTCCGCTGCAGCGGAATTGCCCTGCTCAAGCCGGATCAGTGCCTCAGTTATGGAGTTAAAAAGATAAAGATAGAGCCCTTTGTACGACGGCTATTCCACCGTCCGTTCGCATTTTTCGGCAGGACAAGTTTTATTATCATTAAATTGATAAATCAAGTTAAACGAATGGAACATTATAACTGA
>CAZESU010000069.1:0-8908 GCA_964515275.1 uncultured Oscillospiraceae bacterium | reverse complement strand
AATCATAGCTTGCGATTTTGATTGTTGCCTGTTTAGTACTGCATCAGCGGGGCTGAGCCATCGTCCTCGGACTTGGTGATGGAGCGTATCTCCGCCACATAGCTGTAATTCTCGTTCACCTGAACGGTAAACCTGTCGCCCACTTTCTTGCCCAGTACCTGCTTGCCAAAGGGGGATTCCTTGCTGATCAGGCCTTTTCTGGGGTCGCAGCGGACGGTGGTGACCACCTGGATGGTCTCGCTGTCGTCCTCCTCGGGCATATATATCTCTATCTTGTCGAAAAGGCCCACCTCATCCTCTTTTGAACTGTCGTCGATGACCTTTGCGGATTTGATCATCCCCTCCAGGTAACGGATGCGGCTGCGGTTTTTGTTCTGGGCCTGCTTTGCGGCCTTGTACTCGAAGTTTTCACTCAGGTCGCCGAAAGCGCGGGTGCGCTTTACTTCTTCAATAAGGCTGGGCATGAGCTGGAGCCGGCGGTAGTCCAGCTCCTCCTGCATTTTCTTGATGTCTTTGGATGTTAATTCGTCGTGCATAATGTCTCCGATTCATATATCTATATTGATGGTATTAAGGCCGTTTTTCTCGAATTCAGCCAGATATTCGTCCATCCGCGCCGTAAGCTCCGAAAAATCGTCCGGGTCGCTGTCTTCAAGACCCAGATCCCTTCTGGCGAGTTCCTCAGCAAGGATGTTGTAGAATACCGCATCCTCATAATCGGCAATGGCCTCGTGTATGCCGCCGTCCTCATAGGCCCGGGAGGGGAAGATATGCCCGTGCCAGTTCTGCACCAGAGAGCGCATCCCGTTGCCGGGACACAGGGCGAACAGCTTCTCCTGCAGCAGGTCATAGTCCTCAAACCTGTCGTCCCCGCGGGTGGAGTTCAGTATCCAGTTGCCTATATATACCATGTCCAAAAGACGTCTGAATTCTTTGGCGGTAAGCTCGATGTTCATATGAACACCTCCTTTATTTGAGCGGAAAAATGCTGTGCAATGGTAAGTTATTATTATATACCTATTATAGCAAAGCACAAGCCCCAATTCCACAACAATTTTTGCTTGTAATGGAAGGAAAAATGAGTTATATTAAGATGTCTGCGTATATCTTTTACAGGAGTTTATAATGGATAACAGACCAATTGGCGTTTTTGACTCCGGCCTTGGCGGGCTTACAGCGGTGCGCGCACTGCGCAAGCTCCTGCCGGATGAAAATATCATATATTTTGCCGACAGCGGCAGAGTGCCCTACGGGAAAAGGCCTGCAGAGCAGCTTCGCCGCATGGCAGTGCAGGATCTTGACTTTGTCTCCTCCTTTGGGGCAAAGGCCATCATTGCGGCCTGCGGTACCATTTCCAGCACCGCGCCGGATATCCTCAGGGGCTGGCCAGTGCCGGCTTTCGGCGTGCTGGACTCTCCGGTGCGGCATATAAGCCTTATGGAGAAGTCCGGCCCCATCGGCGTGATCGCAACGGCGGCAAGCATCAACAGCGGCAGCTTTGAGCGGGCACTGCATGCGGCCTGCCCCGGGAGGGCGGTCTTTGCTGCGGCTTGCCCTGATTTCGTGCCGCTGATCGAGAGCGGACACTGCCGGGCGGACGATTCGCTGGTGCAGAAGGCGGTGGAGGGATATCTTCGCCCGCTGAAGGAAAAGGGTGTATCGGTGCTGCTTCTGGGCTGCACCCATTACGGCCTGATTGCCGAAGCGATCCGCAGCTTCCTGGGTGAGGAAACAGAGCTTGTGGAGGCGTCCCGGTGTGCTGCGGAGGATATAAAGGCTTATCTCAAAAGCAATGGGCTTCTCGGCGGCAGCGGGGAGAGCCGGTATTTTACAAGCGGCAGCGGAGAGGAGTTTTCCGCCAGGGCCTCCGCATTTCTGAGCGGCGGCAGCATCCGTGCGGAAGAGACGCCTGTTATGGAGGTGTGAGAAGAGATGAAGGACGTAGTAATCAGCATACACAGCATTCACGGCTATGATCTGGAAGAAGACGAAGAGTGCATGGACTTTACAACAGACGGCGTTTACAGCTATGAAAACGGCATAAGCCGTCTGAGTTATATGGAGAGCGCGGTTACCGGCCTGCCCGGCACACGGACCTGTGTGGAGGTGTCGCCGGAAGGTATTGTGGTGGACAGAGACGGATATGTCACCAGCCGTATGGAGTTCAAGGAGGGGCTGAAAAACTCTTTCCTGTATCATACCCCCTATGGGACGGCCACCATGGGCGTCGACACCCGCAGGATAAGCCACAGCTTCAACGAGCACGGCGGCAAAGCAGAGATCGATTACGTGATCGATATGGAGCACGCCGTCGCGGTGAGAAACAAATTTATGATAAAAGTGACGGAGCAGATAGGAGAGCAGACACATGGCTAACATGATCCAAAGTGCCAAGGACAGGATAAACGATATACTTTCCGCAGCCTACGAGAAGGCAGCCCGGAAAGGTGAGCTGCCTGCCGGAGCGGAGCTGACAGGCACGGTTGAGATACCCAAGGACACTGCAAACGGCGACTATGCAGCAAACCACGCCATGACAGGCGCACGGGCTCTACATATGGCTCCCCGCAAGATTGCGGAGACACTGGTGGCCAATATGGAGCTGGAGGGCACCTGGTTTTCCACAGTTGAAGTGGCGGGCCCCGGCTTTATCAACTTCCGCCTTGCGGACAGCTGGTATAGTGACGTGCTGAGAAATATTGCCGAGGAAGGCGCAGATTACGGACATGTGGACGTGGGTCACGGTCAGAAACTGATGGTGGAATTCGTCTCTGCCAATCCCACCGGCCCTATGCATATGGGCAATGCCAGAGGCGGCGTTCTGGGCGATGCGCTGGCAAGCGTGCTGGAGAGAGCGGGCTATCAGGTCTGGCGGGAATTCTATGTGAACGATGCCGGCAACCAGATAGAGAAGTTTGCCTCCTCCATCGACGCCCGCTATCAGCAGCTCATTCTGGGGGAGGACAAGGTGGAATTCCCTGAGGACGGCTATCATGGCGACGATATAAAGGAACTGGCCAAGGGCTTTTACGATGCGTACGGCGAGGAGTATCTGCACAGGGACGTGGCCGAGCGGCACAAGGTCATGGCTCGCTTCGGCCTGGACAGGAATATCCCCAAAATGCAATCCGATCTGCGCCGTTACGGAATCGAGTATGACCAGTGGTTTTTCGAGTCTGAACTGCATGAGAGCGGCTATGTGGCAGAGTCTGTGCAGATGCTCACGGACCGGGGTTATACCTATGAGAAGGAGGGAGCCCTTTGGCTCAGAACCTCTCAGATCATTACCGAGCACCTGCTGAAAAACGGCAAAAAGCAGGAGGATATAGACAAGCTTGACCTGAAGGACGATGTTTTGCGCCGGGCAAATGGCTTCTATACCTACTTCGCAGCCGACATCGCCTATCACCGCAACAAGTTTGAAAAGCGCGGCTTTGACCGGGTCATCAACGTCTGGGGCGCCGACCACCACGGCCATGTGGCAAGACTGAAGGGCTCCATGGACGCCCTGGGACTGGATGGGGACAAGCTGGATATCGTCCTCATGCAGCTGGTAAAGCTGACCCGCAACGGCGAGGTGGTGCGCATGTCCAAGCGCACCGGCAAGGCCATCTCCCTTACCGATCTCCTGGATGAGATCCCCGTGGACGCCGCCCGCTACTTCTTCAACTCCCGTCCCGAATCTCCGGTAGAATTTGACCTGGAGCTTGCCATCCGTCAGGACAGCGAAAACCCGGTCTACTATGTGCAGTACGCCCACGCCCGTATCTGCTCCATGCTGGCTGCTTTGGCTCAGGATGGACATGCGGTTCCCGATATTGGCTCGGTGGACACCTCTCTCCTGACTGCCGCCGAGGAGCGGGAGCTCATCAAACAGTTGGCTGCTCTGCCTGAGGAGATCAGGCTCGCCGCCCGGGACTACGACCCCAGCCGCATCAACCGCTATGTGACCGAGCTTGCCGCCCGCTTCCACCGCTTCTACACCGCCTGCCGCATCAAGGGTGCGGCCGAGGGCGTGCTGGAGGCAAGACTTCTGCTGGCGGATACCGTTCGCCGGGTGATTGCCCTCTCCCTTGATATCATTGGCGTCTCCGCTCCCGAAAAAATGTAAAGAAAATCTTTGAAAACTTATTCAGGGGGATTCAAAAATCCCCCTGAATAAGCCATGATTGAACGTGAAGAGGGGACTCCCATCCCCTCTTCACAATCTCCCCATGCAAGAATATTCATTGCCGATCTTGAATTCTCCTCCGGAAACGGAGGAGAATTTTTTTGCTTGAGGTATTGACAAAAATAAAAATGTGTATTATTGTATTAATCGGTTAATACAATAATACACAGGAGGTGCGATATGGAATGGAGTTTCAAGGCTGATCTGCCCATATATTCGCAGCTTGTTTCGCAGATAAAGCTGGCGATCGTGTCAGGGATCTATCTGCCGGGGGAGAGGCTTGCCTCAGTCAGAGAGCTGGCGATGGAGGCGGGGGTAAACCCCAACACCATGCAGCGGGCATTGCAGGAATTGGAGCGGGAAGGAATGGTGTATTCCCAGCGCACAAGCGGAAGATTTGTCACGGAGGATACAAGGGTGATAGAAAACGCAAAAAAGGTACTTGCGGAGGCACAGATAAAGAGCTTTCTGGAGTCGATGACAAAGCTGGGCTATCCGCAGGAAGAGATTCTCTCGCTGCTGCAAGCGAGTATAAAGGAGGAAAGAAACGATGCCGACATTGGAATGTAAATCTCTCAGCAAACGCTACGGCAGCGTTCAGGCGCTGGAGGATGTAAGCTTTACCGTGGAGCCGGGGCGGGTAGTAGGTCTGCTTGGCCCTAATGGGAGCGGCAAGACCACCCTCATAAAGCTTGCCAACGGACTGCTGACGCCGACCGACGGCGAGATACTCATCAACGGCGAAAAACCGGGGAAAAAGACCAAGGCTCAGGTATCCTATCTGCCGGATAAGTCCTGTCTTGCCGAGTGGATGAACGGTAAGCAGCTTATGGACATGTTTGAGGATTTCTATGAGGATTTCCGGCGGGACAAGGCCGAGGAGATGCTGGAAAGACTGGGCATAAACCCCAAACAGAGAATCAAGCAGATGTCCAAGGGCACCAGAGAAAAAGTGCAGCTTATCCTTGTTATGAGCCGCAAGGCGGAGCTGTATCTGCTGGATGAGCCCATCGGCGGTGTTGACCCCGCTACAAGGGATTATATTCTGGACACCGTCATCAGAAATTACAATCCCTCTGCTTCGGTCATCATATCCACCCACCTGATTGCCGATGTGGAGCAGGTGCTTGACGATGTGTTGTTTATCAACCAGGGCAAGGTGGTGCTCCAGTCCTCTGTGGACGAGATCCGCGAGCAGCAGGGTAAGAGCGTGGACGCTTATTTCAGGGAGGTATTCAGATGTTAGGAAAACTTTTAAAGCATGAATTCCGAGCCACGTCCCGCACCATGCTGCCCATCTTCGCCGTTGTCCTGATACTGTCTCTGGTCGCAAATTTCTCCTTCAGAAACATCGTTTTTGAGGACATCGGAATTGCCGGCATATTGGCGAGCCTTTTCATCGCGGCTTTCTTTATCAGCATTGTCGTGATGGGCATCATGTCCGTCGTGGTGATGATCGACCGCTTTTATAAGAATCTGCTCGGCAATGAGGGCTATCTCAGCTTTACTCTGCCTGTCAGCGTACACGGACTTGTGTGGGCAAAGCTCATTGTCTCCTTCGTCTGGTTTGTGGTTACGGCCATTATTGCCTTTGCCGCTATGGCCATGGCGGTGTCCACCCTTATCAGCATGAACTTTGAGGAGATCTTCCGCAACCTGCCTTCTCTCCGGGAGGCTTTCGAGATGTTCTATGAGAGCACCGGGATCAGCCAGAGCCAGCTTCTCGCCTTCATTTTGCAGATGATTGCAATGGTAATTCTCAGCTCCCTGTGTGTCTGCCTGCATTTCTATGCGGCCATGGCGCTGGGTCACAGCTTCTCCAACAATAAAGTGCTGCTGTCTGTGGTGTTCTTTATCGCCATCAGCTTTTTGTTCCAGCTTATAAGCGCAGCCATTGGAGTATCCACCGGCGGTGTGATCACGATTACAACGCCTGCGGGAAATTCCGGCAGTCAGGTAATGCAAACCGTTCAGGGGCTTTCCCTGTACTCCTTACTGATGCAGCTTGCACAGGGCGTCATACTTTATGTCACCACCACCCTCTGCCTGAAAAAACGCCTGAATCTGGGCTGATACTACATCAATATCCGATAAAACCCCTCCCTTCAGATGCTTCTGGCTGAAGGGAGGGGTTTGTGTGTATATTGCCGAGGCTCACGGAAGTTCGTCCAGCTTGAAACCCTCGCCGTGAACCTCGGTGGAGTCCATCACGAAGGTGAAAGCGGCAGGATCGGCCTGCCTGATCAGTCTCAATGTCTGAGACAGGACGTTCCGGCGGGTGACGGTGATGATGATCTGCTTGTTGTCCCTGGTATAGCCCCCGATGGCGGGAACAATGGTGGAGCCCCGGTCGGTGTAAGTGTTCAGTACATCCGTTACCTTGTCTCCCGCCGAAGTTACCACATATATAACCTTGGCATAATCCACGCCCTGCGCCAGCGCGTCCACCAGCTTTGAAGTGATGATAATGGTGATGGCGGAGTACATTGCGACTTCGATTTCTCTGAAGATAAACACTGCGATTACTACGACTGTTGTGTCAATCATCAGAAGCATGGTACCGTTTGGAATATTGGGAAAAACTTTTTTCAACAGCAGAGCCAGCAGATCTGTGCCGCCGGTACTGATGCCTCTCAGAAACAAAATACCAATTCCAAATCCGGTCATCACGCCGCCGCAAAAAGAGGCCAGCAGCACATTGTTGGTATATGTCGGCAGAAACGCGGCGCTTAAATCAATAAATACCGACAGCAGCAGCGTGGAGATCAGTGTGAAAATCATGGAACGGCGGCCCAGTATACGCCATCCGCACAGCAGCAGAGGAATATTCAGCATCAGCGTCCAAAGACTGACTCTTATGGGCGTGATATAGGCCAACGCGGTGGCAAGGCCGGAGACGCCGCCCGGGGCGATGTCGTTTGGAACGGTGAACATGGACAGCGCCGCGCCCACCAGGGCGGAGCCGACAATGGCATATAGAATGTCGATTACGGTATTTTTTGTCGAGGAGATACCAAGAACCTTCATTTTATCACCTGCGTAAATCAAAGTTATTTATATATTTTAACATATTCTCTGATTTATGCCAAGTATCAGCCCCAAAACATGCGGCAGACCCATGCGGAGGAGATAAAACATGCCAGATCCGCGCATAGGGCTGCCGGAATGGCCCAGCGGCTGTTTTTTACCCCCGCAGCGGCAAAATACACTGCTGCCACATAAAACGTAGTCTCACTGGAGCCGATCATAACAGCAGCGGTGCGGCCTATAAGAGAGTCCGGGCCGCACCGGGCAATGAGCTCGGAGGCCGCCGCCAGCGCTCCGCTGCCGGATATGGGTCGAAGCAGCATCAACAGAGCAGTCTCTTCCGGAATGCCCAAGAGACGGAAAAGGGGAGACAGCAGGCGGCTTATAAGTTCCGGCAGGCCGCTTGCCCTAAAAAGGTATATTGCCGGGAAAAGAATGATAAGTGCCGGGAGAATATCCAGCACCACCCGGAGACCTTTTTTTGCCCCGCAGAGCATGGCCTCGTATATATCCACTCCCTGAAAAGCGGCGTAAATACATACGCAGCAGATCAGGATAGGGGCCATAAGGTCTAAAAATGCCATCATTTCCAGAGCCGCCGGAGAACTGCCGCCGCCCCAAGTCCGGCGCTTACGGATATCACTGAGCTTATCCACACGGCGGGCATAATGTCAAAGGCGGAGACCGCGCCCAGAGAAGCTCGTACCGCTGCAATGGTGGAGGGAATGAGCTGAATGGAAGCGGTGTTCAGCACTACCAGCATACAAAGCTCGTCAGCTGCCTTGTCTCCAAGTCTCGCCATGCCCTTTGCCGCCCGTATTCCCGCCGGTGTAGCGGCATTTCCGAGGCCGAGGAGGTTGGCACTTACGTTCTGGCTCAAAGCGTCCAGGATCTCCCGATCCTCGAAGGAGCGGGGAAAAAGCCGGCTCAGCAGCGGTTTCAATGCCCGGGAGATGCCCTCTGCCATTCCGCAGCGCTCCATCAGCTCCAGAATCGCGCTCCAAAGGCATATTCCGCCGCCGGTGACAAGGCAGAATTCAAAGGCTTTTTCTGCCCCTTCAAACAAGGCTGAGCCGGCCTGAGCTGCGCTTCCGGAGAGAAGTGAAAACAGGGTGGAGATTAATATTATGCATAGAAATAAAAAAGAAATCAAAAAAACCGACCTTTTCTCAATAAATGTTAAATTTCTGTTGCAAATTCCAAAAATGTCTTTACAATGTCGAACAATGTGGTACAATACAGATGCTGGAGTGTAGCTATTAGAAGGAGAAAACACCATGAAATCAACAGGAATTGTCCGTAAGGTCGATGAACTGGGGCGTATTGTTCTGCCCATAGAGATGCGTCGTACTTTGGACATCGCGGAAAAAGATGCATTGGAAATATATGTTGACGGAGACAATATTATTCTCCGCAAATATCAGCCCACCTGCATCTTCTGCGACAACGCAAAGGGAGTAATCAGCTTTAAAGGCAAGAATGTTTGTCCTGACTGTATCAGCAAGCTCAGGACAAAGCTCTGATGCGACAAGGCGATCCAGAACAACCCCCATTGTTATTCAGTAGGATATACTGAAAGCAAAGGGGGTGTTTTCCTTATGTAAAAAACTGCCGCTTGTACGTAACAGGCGGCAGATTTCAGCTTGTCAGAAAGTCTGGTTCTATAATAAATGTTGGGGTAGCGAAGCCGAAAGGCAGAGCTACACCCAA
>CAZESU010000068.1:0-10762 GCA_964515275.1 uncultured Oscillospiraceae bacterium | reverse complement strand
ATCCTGCGGAAATGCCCGTAAATCAAGCATCTTTCGGGATAATCAATTTATTTACTTAAAATATGAGTAAAATGTTAATAAAAATCGCCCGATATATGAAATCGGGCGGTTTTTAACGCGTTCTTTATTCGTTTATAAAGAGCACGCCCAAAGTTTTGGGACCGCAATGTGAAGAGACAGTGCAGCCGGCAATGGTATGGTGCACTTCCTGTACGGGAATAAGCTGACGAATAAGGGTCTCCAGCTCGTCGAGAACAGACTGCTCGATCTCCCCGGACTCGGTTAAAAAGACATGACCAGGACGAACCTTCTTACCGTTTAGTCTGTCGGTTATGTACTGCTTATATACAGAATTAATATTGCCGCGGAATTTTTTATAGATTTCCAGCTTGCCGTCCTTCATTTCAAGGCCGGGTTTCAGCTTCAAAAGGTTTGCGCCCAGTGCGGTAACACCGGAACAGCGTCCGCCCTTCCACATGAATTCAAGTGTATCCAGGACGAAGCTGGTGTCAACCTTTTCAGTGAGGCTTTCCAGATGAGCGGCAATATCGGCGGCGCTCATGCCCTTATCGCGGCACTCCGCACCCTCAATGGCCAGCAGACCGACGCCGGTTGAGAGCATCCTGCTGTCTACCACATACACGCCTTCCAGATCCTGACTGACGATACGTGCATTATTGAAGGAGCTTGAAAGCTCCGCACTGATATCCAGATGGACAATTTCGTATCCCTCCGCAAGAATGGGGGAGAAAAAGTTCTGAATCTGCTGAAGGCTGGGAGCGGCAGTCTTGGGAAGGGTGCCGTCCTCTCTGTAACGTTTATACATATCAGCAGGGGTAAAGTGTGTACCGTCAAGAAAGCTGTCGTCACCAAGAAGAATGGTGAGAGGCAGAGTATGAATACCGTAACGGGAAAGCAGCTCCGGGGAAAGATCGCAGGTGCTGTCTGCGGTTATCATTACAGGTTTGCTCATAGTGTACTTCAACTCCTTATATAACATCCAATAATATACCATAATTGGCGGGGCATAGCAATGACATTTTTACGATACTTAACATTTTTGCCCTTGCATTTTTTGATCTTATGCCCCATAATAAACGCACCTGATAGGAGGGGATAAATTTGAAGAGAATGACCAGGGTCGCACTCATAACCAGCGGAGGAGACTGCCAGGGGCTCAATGCCGCCATTCGCGGCGTGGGCAAGGCGCTTTTCCAGCATATAGATAATATTGAGATATTCGGTATGTACGATGGATATCGCGGACTTATTGAGGGCGACTATAAATACATGGAAGCTAAGGACTTCTCCGGCATCCTTACTGAAGGCGGCACCATTCTTGGCACCTCCCGGCAGAGATATATCCCGGGAAAAGACATTGTGGATGATGACGGCAACAGCCTGATCCCGGCGATGCTGGATACATATAACCGTCTGAACCTTGACTGCCTTGTCGTCATGGGCGGAAACGGCACGCAGAAAAGTGCCAGGCTTCTGATGGACGCGGGCATGAATGTGGTGACGCTGCCTAAGACCATTGACAACGATATCTATGGAACAGATACCACCTTTGGCTTTCAGAGCGCAGTGGATATCGCTACCAACGTCATTGACTATATACACTCTACGGCAAGCTCCCACGGTCGTATTTTTGTGGTGGAACTTATGGGCAGAGACGCAGGCTGGCTCACGCTGAATGCTGGTATCGCCAGCGGTGCAGACGTGATTCTTATCCCTGAGATACCCTATGACGTGAACAAGGTTGCAGAGCTGATTGAGAGCCGCAAGAAGAAAGGACGTACCTTCTCTATTGTTGCCTGCGCTGAGGGTGCGGTATCGGGGGACGATGTGGTGCTGGATGAGGAGGCAAAGCGTAAGCAGAGGGAAAATTCCGCCTATCCCACGGTGTCCTATGCCATTGCCGCAAAGCTGGAGAAGCTGACCGGGCAGGAGACCCGCGTAACCGTGCCCGGACATTATCAGAGAGGCGGACCTCCCTGCCCTTACGACAGGGTGCTGGCTACCCAGTTCGGCACCGCTGCGGCGGAGCTTATTGAGAATAGACAGTATGGGCGCATGGTTGCCATACAGAATGGGGAAATTGTGTCCATCCCTCTGGAGGACGCAGCAAGCAAAACAAAATTCCTGCCAACCGACCACCCCATGATAAAGGTGGCAAGGGACATCGGCATCAGCTTCGGCGACTGAATAAACTAAAAAAACTCTCAAGGTGAAGACAAAGTGTCTTCACCTTGAAAACTTATTCAGGGAGATTCAAAAATCTCTCTGAATAAGCCATGATGAAACATGAAGAGGGGACTCCCATTCCCTCTTCACAATCTCCCCATGCAAGAATATTCATTGCCGATCGCTTTGTCCACAGTCTGACTCTCCGTTATAAAACGGAGAGTTTTTTTAGAGTCAG
Source organism: uncultured Oscillospiraceae bacterium (assembly GCA_964515275.1). Taxonomy (GTDB): domain Bacteria; phylum Bacillota; class Clostridia; order Oscillospirales; family Oscillospiraceae; genus Limivicinus. The sequence continues at coordinate 8,337 of CAZESU010000068.1, read as the reverse complement.
AAAGTGAACAAGGCTCCCACTGCCGCTGAACCCAGAATGAAGAAAATCGGATGCAGCTTCCTGGTCTGCTTGACGTAGCGTGTCAGCACAATCAGCACCGCAGCCAGAATCAAAGCTTTCCAATTGAAAATGTCAGTAAACACGCCGGTTTGCTTAAACAGGTCAAAGTTGAAGATGGCGATCTTAACCACCAACAGACCTGCTGCGGCGATCAGTCCAACGGAGCAGGGGCGAAGCCCGTAAAAAGCGGCATCTACATACCTGTTCTGACGGAAAGCTGCCAGCACCTTGGCAATTATCAGAATGACAATCACCGAGGGAGTAATAAGCCCCAGCGTTGCGATAACAGCGCCGGGAATTCCTGCCGTGGTAAAACCAACATAGGTCGCCATGTTAACGCCTATGGGGCCCGGTGTGGATTCGGAAACGGCTATCATATCCGCAAGCTGAGCATGAGTGAACCAACCGGTAGTGTCCGACATGCTGTAAAGGAAAGGCAGGGTAGCCATGCCGCCGCCCACTGCGAAAAGGCCGGTTTTGAAAAATTCGTAAAACAGTCTCAGATACAGCATCATTTTCCGCGCACCCCCAGACGAGTGAGTAAGATTCCGGCGGCAGCGCAGACTACCACATAAAATACCGGAGAAATGTCAAGGAAAATGGAGAGCACGAACACCGCAAGGCACAGGCACAGCGCCGCTTTATCCGGCACAGCGCCTTTCCAGAGCTTCACGACTGCGTTGAAAATTAAGACGCACACGCAGACCCGGATACCGGCAAAAGCGCTTTTCACTACAGGAATGTCCGCAAAGTTGGTGAGTATACCGGCAATAACGCAAATGATAATCAGAGATGGGAATACAACACCCAGCGTGGCGATTATCCCACCAGAGATACCGGCATACTTCTGCCCGATAAAAGTGGCAGTGTTCACGGCAATGACGCCGGGAGTACACTGACCCACTGCATAATAATCCATCAACTCTTCGCTGGTGGCCCAGCCATGTTTTTCAACAATCTCCCTTTCCAGAATGGGAATCATGGCATAGCCACCGCCGAATGTCATAACACCGATCTTTGCAAAGGTGATGAACAATTCAAAAAGTTTCATTTACCAAGGGCCTCGGCATATTCAATATATTTTGCAATGCGCTGCTCGCAATCTTCGCTGCTGCTGCCGCGGATGAGCAGATAGACTTTGATCTTGGGCTCGGTGCCGGAGGGACGGATGATGAAGCTGCTGCCGTCGGCAAGCTCAAAGTAAAGAACGTTGGAACCGGCAAAAGGAGTCTTGTCCACTTTGCCGAGGCCGGCGACAAAGATGCTGCCGTCCTGATAGTCGCGCAGGCGGATAACTTCCTCGCCGGCGATTTCCGTGGGAGGATCATTGCGCAGTGCAGTCATAAGAGCCTTCATTTTCTGCAGACCGTCCAGACCGGGCATGACCAGATTCAGAGTTTTTTCCTTGTACCAGCCGTACTTTTCATAGAGGGCGTTCATGGCATCCAAAAGGGTCATGCCCTTGCGGTGATAATGAGCAGCCATCTCAGCCACCATCATAGAGGCGGTAACAGCGTCCTTGTCACGGACATAGTCACCCATCATGTAGCCGTAGCTCTCTTCAAAGGCGAAGATATATTTATAGCTTCCGGCGGCTTCCCAGGAGGCTATGCGTTCAGCCATGAACTTGAAGCCGGTGAAGGTGTCCTCAAAGTGGACGCCGTTCTGTTCGGAAACGGCTCTCGCCATGCCGGTGGAGACGATACTGGAGAGTGCGCCGGCATTCTCAGGGAGAGTACCGGTGGCTTTCTTTGCAGTGATAACATAGTCCAGGAGCAGCACGCCCATCTGGTTGCCGCTGATGGTGACATACTCATCGCCGCTGCGGACCATGGTGCCGATACGGTCAGAATCCGGGTCAGTGCCGATGATAAGATCACTGCCCACCTTCTTTGCCAGATCAATGGCAAGATAGAAACCCTCGGGATTTTCCGGATTGGGGCTTGCAACAGTGGGGAAGTTGCCGTCGATCACCATCTGCTCGGGCACAGGGTACAGGTGCTTGATGCCAAGTCTCTTCAGAGCCTCGGGAACCAGTTTATAGCCGCAGCCGTGGAAGGGAGTGTAGACAATCTTGAAGTCATCGGCAACGGCGGCAACAGCATCTTTATCAATGGCCTGAGCCATAACCTGCTCAAGGAAAGCCTCGTCGGTTTCCTGACCCAGGATCTCAATCTTTCCGGCTTTGACGGCTTCGTCAAAATCGCAGGTCCTGAAGCCGGTGAAGATGTCGATGGCATCCATCTGTTGGGCAATTGCTTCGGCTTTCTGCGGCGGAAGCTGTGCACCGTCAGACCAGTAGACCTTGTAGCCGTTATACTCCTTGGGGTTGTGGCTTGCAGTGATGTTCAGACCGGCTGCAGTGCCATAGTGCAGAACAGCAAAGCTCAGCTCGGGCGTGGGGCGCAGATCCTCAAAAATGCGGACATGGATGCCGTTTGCGGCCATAACGCAGGCAGCCTCTCTCGCAAACTCGCTGCCGTTGAGGCGGCAGTCGCGGGCGATGACAATGCCTTTCGCCATGGCCTCTTCGCCCTCTGCCACGATGACGTTAGCGAACGCCTGTGTGGCGTGGCGAATGACATGTATGTTCATGTGGTGAAGACCCAGCTTCATGGTGCCGCGCAGGCCGGCGGTGCCAAACTCCAGCGGGGCAAAAAAGCGGTTTTCAATCTCTTCCTCGTCATCTGCAATGGCGTTGAGCTCTTTCCATTCTTCTTCACTCAGTGCGGGGCTGTCCAGCCAGCGCTGGTATTCTTCTTTATAATTCCTCATTGTCATTTTCTCCTTCACATAATTCTTTTGCGTCGTTATATAAACTCTTGGGGACAAGAATATCCACTCCCTGACCGCTGATTCCAAGGATCAGCTTGCCGAAGCTGCCATCCCCGGGATAGGTACGTATGCATGGAATATTATATGCCTCAAGCATATTGACAAGCAGGTCGTCCTGCAGATCGAGATTTTTGCACCGGCACAGGAAAACAGGCTCCTCCGGATTGCCGGAATCGTCTCTGGGCCAACGTTCCGACAGACTGTCTTTCAGACTGCGCCCCCATTCGGCGCCGGGATCGTTTGACATGAATATACCCTCCGTTTACTTGTGGTATTTTGAACCCTCGTTTATTTTAAAGCCTCTGTATATCTGCTCAGCCAGCATAACTCTGGCAAGGTGGTGCGGAAATGTCATCTCCGACATACTCAGCCGCAGGTCAGCCATGGACTTTATTCTTGGCGACAGACCAAAAGCACCGCCGATTACAAAGCACAGCCTGGGTTTGCCGGAGCCCTCTCTTTCCGTTATGAGCTTTGCCATATTTTCACTGGGCATCTGGCGTCCTTCTACGCACATGGCCACAAGATAAACATCGGAGGGAAGGTTTTTTATAATGTCGGCAGCCTCTTTTTCCAAAGCGGCTGATATTTCTTTCTGTGAAGGAGAGTTGGGAAGTCTTGCCTCTGCAAGCTCGGTACATTCGAAGCGGCAATATGCACCCAGACGCTTGGCATATTCGCTGAAAGCGTCAATATAAAATTTTTCACGCATCTTCCCGACACATATGAGCTTTACAGCGAGCATGTACAGTCCTCCTCAAGAGATACTGTCAGGCAGCCGAATACCGGCGCACAGTAAAGCTCCACCGGCAGTCCCGACGTGGCCTCCATTGCGGCCTTCATAGCAAGAGCAGGGGTGTTGTTCTCCCTGCTGAGATGCCCCAAAATGATCTTTTTGGTACCATTTTGGGCAAGCGTACGGGCAAGCTGGGCACAGCAGGCGTTGGACAGATGCCCATTATCAGACAAAATACGCCGCTTCAGATAAAATGGATAAGACCCGTAGCGGAGCATTTCCTCATCATGGTTTGATTCAATAAGAACGGTATCGGCTCCTGTGAGGGCTGAGGAAACCTCCTCGGTCACATGCCCCATGTCGGTGGCAAGAGCAAAGACATAATCTCCGCATACCCGATAACCAACGCTTTCATCGGTATCATGAGGGGTATGAAAAGCAGTTATGGACAGCTTGCCAATCTCAAAGCTCTCGTTTACCGGGATAATGTGAAGGCAGGACTCCACTTCCGGCAGACAGCCGCGCAGCCTGTTGGCGACGGTGTGCGGTGCATAGATCGGAACAGCATAATGTTTTATCAGCATTTTGAGCCCTGAAATATGATCGGAGTGCTCATGGGTGATGAGCACTCCGCCGATTTCACGCATTGAAACATCAGTTTGCGCAAGAGATTGTTCGATCCTGCGCATGGAAATTCCGGCGTCGATAAGTATATGAGTGCCGCCGCTTGAAAGCAACAGACAGTTTCCACTTGAGCCGCTGGCAAAAACACTGACTTTCATCAACTGATACAAATTATCCTTTCTGCTCCGTTGGAGTCGTCAGGAAAATCAACTACCTTTATATCAGCTCCCAAAGAGGTAAGTTTGCCAACAATGTTTTCATATCCCCGCTCAATAAAGTGGATATCCTCCACTATGGTCACACCGGAAGCGCACATGCCGGCAATCACCATTGCAGCGCCGGCGCGCAGATCACAGGCCTGGACGACTGCGCCTGTCAGCTTGGAGCCGCCCTCGACCACGGCTACGCGGCCGTCCACCTGAATTTCCGCTCCCATCTTGCGAAGCTCATTCACATACTTGAAGCGGTTATCGTATATGCCCTCAGTGATAACAGAGGTACCGTTTGCAAGACACAGCAATGTGCCCATCTGGGGCTGCATGTCGGTGGGGAAGCCGGGATAGGGGAGCGTCTTGATGTTGGCGCGGCGAAGAGTGCTGGCACCTTTTACAAGAACGGAATCCTCATATTCCTGAACAATGGTGCCGGTCTCTCTCAGCTTGGCACTGATGCACTCCAGATGTTTGGGAATGACGTTTTTCACCAGCACTTCACCGCCGGTTGCCGCTGCCGCCACCATATAGGTGCCGGCCTCAATCTGATCCGGGATGATGGTATAGGAACCACCGTGGAGCTTATCTACCCCGTTTACCTTAATGCTATCGGTACCGGCTCCGCGGATATCAGCGCCCATGGAGTTAAGGAAGTTTGCAAGATCAACGATATGGGGCTCGCGGGCGGCATTTTCAATGATGGTGCGTCCCTGCGCCAGAGTGGCTGCAAGGATGATGTTCATCGTGGCGCCTACGGATACCTTATCAAGATAGATACGTGCGCCGTGAAGTTTACCGTCTCTGGCATCAGCAAAAACAAAGCCGTTTTTCACGTCTACATCAGCACCCAGGGCGGTCATACCCTTGATATGCTGCTCAATGGGGCGCACACCAAAATTGCAGCCGCCGGGCATGGTGGTCTTGGCACAGCCAAAACGGCCAAGCATGGCGCCGATAAGATAATAGGAAGCCCTGATCTTACGGGTAAGATCAAAGGGAACATCCTGGTAATGCACGTTGGTGCAGTCGATTTCGATTGTAGAATTATTTATAAAACTGACCTTTGCACCCATGTGGGTCAGAATGGTCAGAAGCATATCGGTGTCGCTGATCTGGGGCATATTTTCAATGCGGCAGACGCCGTTAACCATCAATGCTGCTGGAATAATTGCAACGGCAGCGTTTTTCGCGCCGCTTATCTCTACTTCGCCATGCAGCATAGTGCCGCCTTTAATAACGTATTTTTCCAAGAGTCTGCACCTTCCAATACTGTCAGACAGGCAATATGTACCTACCCAATTTTTGATTTTACCATACCCGAGGTAAAAAGGCAACCAATTTCTCCATTTAAGGAGTCAACGGTCGCGCAGATATTTTTCGGCTTTTAAAACAGCAACAATCGTCTTGCCGTCGTCAATTTCCCCGTCCATTACCATTTTGGACAGCTCGCTGAGACTGTGCTTTTCCACATTCAGAAATTCGTCCTGATCCGGGTGGCTGTCGCCTGCATGGAGTCCAAGAGCCAGATAGATGTGCAGCACCTCGGTGGAAAAGCCGGGGGAGGTGCAGCAGGCGCCCATATACACAAGCTCGTCTGCGGTAAAGCCGGTCTCTTCGGAAAGCTCACGAGCAGCGCAGACCCTGTGATCCTCGCCGTACTCCAGCTTGCCCGCAGGGGCCTCCAGCATCATATGCCCGAAGGGATAGCGAAACTGACGAACCATGTAGCAGTTACCATTGGAATCAATGGGAAGGATGGTAACGCCGCCTGGATGCTCAACGACCTCGCGCTTTACGATCTTGCCGTTGTGCAGCTCGGCATTGTCAAGACGGACGGTGACGATGACACCTTTATATTTGATCTCTCCGTCAACACGCCGCTCGGTATAGTCCATATCAGATCACTCCTTCGGAACAAGAATATAAATAATTAATTTGATTTACATAATAACCAAAAGAAGTATAACACAGGCTTTTGAAGATTTCCATATTTTTTATATAGAAAAACAGAAGTTTTTTTTGTAGAATTTTAATAACCAGGAACAATTTAAGACGAAATAGCGAAGAAGAGGTAACAAAATGGATACATATTCTATTTCGGAAGATAGTCTTGCCATCCTGCTGCCCAGAACGGAAGAACTGGATGTAGGCGGGACGGTAAAGCTGATGCTGCGCCTTGCAGGGCTGAGGCCCTGGGACGTTGTGGAGGCGGAGCTCTTTGCCCTTGGAGATAAAATGCTGCTTCTGGCAAGGCCTGCACCGCCCCGAACAAAGCGTCTTAAAGGGCACGAGCCCAGGCTTCGGAGAAGATAATATAAAATTTACTTTTATTTTTCCTTTCTATGTGGTAAAATGATTTTACCACGGAAGGGAAGTGAAACAGTTGTCGGCAAAGCAGAAAGGCGTAAAGGAGATAACCAGCAACCGTAAAGCTTTTCATGAATACTTTGTGCTTGAACGCTATGAGGCCGGCATCGAGCTTGCCGGAACGGAGGTTAAGTCCATCCGGGGCGGCAACGTGAACCTGAAAGATGCGTTCTGTACCATAAAGAACGGCGAGCTTTTCGTCCGGGGTATGCACATCAGTCCCTATGAGCATGGCAACATATTTAATAAGGACCCTGTCAGACCGCGCAGGCTGCTGATGCACAAGCGGGAAATTCTCAAGCTCAATGCCCGCATTATGCAGGATGGCGTCGCGCTGATCCCTCTGTCTCTGTATTTTAAGGACAGCCGGGTAAAGGTGGAACTGGGGCTCTGCAAGGGCAAAAAGCTCCATGACAAGCGTGACAGTGAGGCTGACCGCCAGTCGAAGAGGGACATAGACAGAATTATGAAGGAGAGAAATTACGCATGAACAATCCTATCGTTACCTTTGAAATGGAAAACGGCGATATCTTCAAGGCGGAGCTTTATCCCGAGGTCGCTCCCAACACCGTAAATAACTTCATCTCCCTCGTGAAAAAGGGCTTTTATGACGGCCTTATTTTCCACCGTGTCATTGCCGGTTTTATGATCCAGGGCGGCGACCCCAATGGCACAGGCATGGGTGGCCCAGGATATAGCATCAAGGGCGAATTCAATTCCAACCGCTTCAAAAACGACCTGAAGCACACCAAGGGTGTCCTCTCTATGGCGCGTACCATGGCCCCCAACTCCGCAGGCAGCCAGTTTTTCATCATGCACGATGATGCACCCCATCTGGACGGGGAGTATGCCGCCTTCGGCAAGGTGATAGAGGGCATCGAGGCAGTGGATAAAATCGCAAGTGTTCGCACCAATTACAATGATCGGCCCAGAATCAATCAGGTCATGAAAAAGGTGACTGTGGAGACCTTCGGTGTGGAGTATCCGGAGCCGGAGAAGTGCTGAAATAATATGATGTAAACTGCCGGGGCGGTTTCGCAGCCGCCCCATATCCCAAAACAAGGGCATAAAAGCAAAAAGTATTTTTTTCTTTTATAATATTCGGGGATGCACTGGTTTCGACGGGGGTGTGGAGGCAGGAATAGCGGGCGGATGCGCCTACCATCCATAAAATGGGTACTTTATAAATTAAAGAACAACAACGATACTGTTCTTCTCGCTGCTTAATTAGCGAGCGTTCCACCCGGGATGACCACGGCCCGGGATGGGGCGTCGATTAGTGGTGAACATGCGTGCGCAAAGCTTTGAGCGCACCATGCATCATGAAGCTACCAAGTCCCTGAGCATGACGGCCTGCGCTGGGATAAGGGAATGGAAATAACCGTCTGCGCCCGGAGAAGTTCCTGTTAAAGTGCTTTCGGACGGGGGTTCGATTCCCCCCATCTCCACCACAATTTGTCCGAAAACTCGTTTTCAATGCGAGTTTTCGGACATTTTTGTTTG